>DASWDU010000020.1 GCA_036395115.1 Thermoplasmata archaeon
CTTCTGCAGGGACGGTTCATGGTCTCACAGGTTCGTGCGCTGCAACTGACTGATGACGAAACGAGCGTGGTGAACTTCGAGGTGGAAGGAACACAGACCTATGCTCTGACCGGGATCGTCACCCATAATTGCACAAGCACTCTGGAGCTTGGCATCGACATCGGCACCGTCGACAAGGTCGTCCAGTACAACTCGCCTCGGCAGGTCACGTCCCTCATCCAGCGCGTTGGACGGTCGGGCCACACGCTCGACCGCACGTCCAAAGGACTCGTCCTGGCGGTGTCCTCGGATGACGCCATCGAATCTCTCGCGGCGGTCCAGGCCGCGCAGGAGCAGGACCTCGAGCCGCTGCACATCCATCGTCTCGCTCTCGACGTCCTCGCCCACCAGATCGTCGGCTGCGCCTTGGACCAGGGCGGCACCGCCCCGTGGTCGGAGATCCTCTCGACGATTCGCACGGCGGACCCGTACCGCGAGCTCGAGGACGCCCAGGCGGAGCGGGTCGCGGAATTCCTCGCCCACCTCGGCGTCGTCCGCCAGGAAGGCGACCGGATCCGCGTCACGGCGAAGGGCCGCCGGTACTACTTCGAGAACCTCTCGACGATCCGCGACGAGCGCCGCTACCCGGTCCTCGACCTGACGACGCAGCGGCAGGTCGGGATTCTCGGCGAGGAGTTCATGATGATCAAGGCGCGCGAAGGCCTGCACTTCATCGTCCGCGGGCGCCCGTGGAAGATCGAGCGGATCGGGAAGGACGGCATGGTCTACGTGACCCCGGTATCGGATCCGAACGCGATGATCCCCGGATGGGACGGCGAGATGCTGCCGGTGCCGTTCGGCTTGGCGCAGCGCGTCGGGCGGATTCGGAAGGACATCGACGCGCGACTGGAGCGGGACGGCGTCCCGAAGACGGTGGAGCACTTCGAGAGGGCTTGGCCGATCAACAAGACCGGCGCACGGCGTCTCGTCGAGGAGCACGCGAACCACCGCAAGGCCGGCGCGCCCGTGCCGACGGACGACCGGATCGTCGTCGAGGCGTTCGACCGCTTCCTCATCGTCCACGCGTCGTTCGGCGAGGTCGTGAACGTCACCCTGGGCGACCTCATCGAGGAGCTCCTCGCCCGCAAGCACCTCGTGCGGTTCTGGTGGACGGACCCGTACCGAATCCTGTACGAGCTCGTCGCGGACACGAAGGAGCTCGACATCGAGGCGCTCGTCGACGGCCTCCTGAAGCTCGACGACGAGACCCTGGAAGGCGGCCTGAAGGCGCTCCTCGAGGACCATCTGCCCCTCGGCTACTACATGAAGGGGATCGCGGAGCGGTTCGGCGCGATCCGCCGCGGGCTCACGGTCGGCGAGGGCGACCTGCGGTCGTTCGAGATCCGCTTCGCGAACACGCCGATCTACGACGAGGCCGTGCGGGAGGCGCTCCTGCTCCACGCGGATTTCGCGCGCGTGCGGGAGATCGTGCAGAAGATTCGTGCCGGTGAGATCGAGGTCGTCGTCCATCGGTCCGAGGAGACCCCTACATCCCTCGCATATCCGATTCTGCGGCGGTACGTCGAGGCGCCGGAGCTCTTCTCTCCGGAAGCGGAGCGAGAGGAGATTCTGGACCGGATGCGACTCCACCTATCGTCCGAGCCGGTTCACCTCCTCTGTTTCGATTGCGGGAATTTCCACGAGGAGGTGCGGATCGGCCAGATGCCCGACCATCCGGAGTGCGCGAAATGCAAGTCGCGCCTCTTGACCGTCCTCGGATGGGCCGCGTGGACCGTGCGGGACGCGTACGCGAAGCGGGCGCGGAAGCTCGACCTCACGGACGAGGAGAAGAAGCTCTTGACCCGGGCGAAGCAGGTCGCGGATCTCGTGGCGGTGTACGGCAAGCGGGCCGTGTACGCGAATTCCGTGTATGGCGTCGGGCCGACGACCGCGAGCAAGATCCTCGCGAAGATGCAGGACACGGAGAAGGAGTTCCTGAACGACCTCTTCGAGGCGAAGCTAAAGTACGTCACGACGCGGCCGTACTGGAACGAGCCGCAGGCGAAGCCGAAATTGTATTCGTGACGTGCACCGGCGGCCGTTAAGGACGCATCACGAGGCGGATTATGACTCGGTCGGGCTCGGTTCGTCGCGCTCGGTCGCGTAGGCTTCCTCGCCGAACTCGGAGGTGTCGAGGCCCGCGTGTTCCTCGGCCGGGCTAACTCGCACCGGCGTGAAGATGTTGATGATGCGCAAGAGGACGTACGACCCGGCGAACGCGAAGGCCGCCACGATGACGCACGCCAGGGCCTGGATGCCGACCTGGCCGGGGTTCCCGAAGAACAGGCCGTTGGGGCCGGTCGGGTTGATGAGAGTCGACGCAAAGAGACCGGTGGCCATCGTCCCCCAGATCCCGCCCGCCCCGTGGCACGCGAAGACGTCCAGCGAATCGTCCAGGGTCGTCCGCGCCCTCCAGCTGCCGACGTAGTTGCAAAGGACCCCCGCCACCAACCCGATGATGATCGACGGCATTGGGCCGACGTATCCGGAGGCCGGGGTGACCGCGACGAGGCCACACACGGCGCCCACGGCCATGCCGACGGCGGACGGCTTCCCTTTCCGCACCCAGTCCGTGAGCATCCAGCTCACCGCGGCGCCGGCGGCCGCCAGGTTCGTCACGACGAGTGCGTTGACGGCCAACGGATTCGCGGCGAGCGCGCTCCCGGCGTTGAAGCCGAACCACCCGAACCACAACACGGAGGCGCCAAGGATGACGTACGGGATGTTGTTCGGTCGGCTGTCGAGCCGGTCGACTCCTTCGCGCCGCCCGATCACAAGCGCGGCCGCAACCGCCGACACGCCCGCAGCCGTGTGGACGACTAGGCCGCCCGCGAAGTCGATGACGCCGAGGGACTTCAGGAATCCCCCGATGCCCCAATTCCAATGGGCGATCGGCACGTAGATGAACGTCGTCCAAGCGACGATGTAGATCAGGAGGGCCTTGAACCGGATCCGCTCCGCGAACGCGCCGATGATGAGCGCGGGCGTGATCGCGGCGAACTTCAGCTGAAAGGCGAAGTACAGCAGCTCCGGGATCGTCGAGGAGTATCCAGGGTTCGGCGCCTCCCCTACATTGTTCAGCCCGAAATTGGACAGGCTTCCGATGAAGCCGTTGGTGGATGGCCCCAGGGCGAGCGAGTAGCCCCACAGCGCCCACACGAGGCTCACGAGGGCGAAGATCGCGAAGCACTGGGCGATCGTCGAGACGAGGTTCTTCCTCCGGACGAGTCCGCCGTAGAAGAAGCCCAGCGCGGGCGTCATGATCATGACGAGGGCCGTGGCCGCGACGACCCATGCGATGTCCCCGGAGTCCAGCGCCACGTTCCGCGCTCCACCGAAACGGAATTGGGAGGGAAACCGACATCGAGTATAACGCTTCTCCTGTGGCTCGGAGGAGGCCGCGCCAGGACGCGGAGAGAGAGAACGCTGGCACGGTTTCGACGAACCCTCTTATAACGATGAGCGCCATCCAATCGGGCTATGGCGTGGCAGAGCGTCCCACGGATTCACGAGACGCGGCTGTTCCGAAAGCGCAACGTCGTCGGCGTGGGGATCGCCAAGAAGATCGCCGGCGGCCGTCAGACTGACGAGCCTTGCGTCGTCGTCTTCGTCGAGCGGAAGGTCCCAAGCACACAGCTCCGGCCGAAGGATCTGATTCCGGCGAAGATCGAAGCGATGAAGACGGACGTCGTCGAGACGGGACGGATTCAAGCGCTCCAGGCGAGGACGGACCGGTGGCGGCCCGCCCCCGGCGGGGTCAGCATCGGCCACTACCGGATCACGGCAGGGACCCTCGCCGCAGTGGCGCGGCGCGCCGGCGTCCGGATGATCCTCAGCAACAACCATGTCCTCGCGAACGCGAACGCCGCGGCGATCGGGGACGCGATCTTGCAGCCGGGACCGTACGACGGCGGGACCGACCAGGATCGGATCGCGACCCTCGAGACGTTCGTCCCGATCGTCTTCGACGGTTTCCTAGACTTCCTCTTGAGCCTCTTCGGCATCGCGCGGCCCGTGCGGAACGTCGTGGACGCCGCCCTGGGGAAACCGCTGAACGACGCGGACGTCTCCGACAAAATCCTGGAGATCGGGAGCGTCTCCGGGACGGCGACCGGGACGATCGGGATGCGGGTCCGGAAGAGCGGCCGGACGACCGGCGTCACGGAAGGCCAGATCACGGCGGTCGCTGCGACCGTCCGCGTGTTCTACGGCCTGACCCGCACCGCGCGATTCCGCGATCAGCTCGTGGCGTCAGCCCTGTCCCAAGGCGGCGACAGCGGTTCCCTGATTGTGGACCCCGACCATCGGGCGGTCGGCCTCCTTTTCGCGGGCAGCTCGAACACGACGATCCTCAATCCGATCGCCGAGGTTGAGCGTCAGCTTGGGATCGCATTTTAGGCGGGTTGTGCCGAATCGCAGCGCATCGGCCCGTCTGGAATCCAGGTCCGCCGCAAAGGGCCGGAATGCGCTCCCCATTTCGCTGGGAACATAACCTTGAAGTCTCGACCGATCGGTGTTCATCCGCCGATGAGCTCAGGAAAATCCCGAGCCCTCATTGCTCGATGGGATCGGGTGGTCCGCGGATTCGACGAACCGGGTCGCCTCGGGAGGAGACCGGCGTGATCCGCATCTTCGCCACCCGAGTTCCCGACGCGGTTGAGGCGATCGGACGCGCGGCGCTGCTCTCCGCGACGGCTCCGGCTCGGGGTGCGCGCCTGCGACGGATTCGCAACGAGCGGGCTCGAGAGCGTGCGGCGGTCGCCGACCTCCTCGCCCGATGGGCCTTAGGGGAGTTCCTCCATGTCGATTCCCGCGAGCTCCACCTTGCGCGAGATTCCCGCGGCCGGCCGTTTCTGCCGGGCGCGGCCCGGACGCATCTCAGCCTGACGCATTCGGGCGAATGGGCCGCGTGTGCGGTCGGCCGCGCGCCCCTCGGGATCGATGTCGAACGGGAGATCCCGTTGGAAATCGACGCGATGGCCCGGATCCTTTCCCCCGAGGAGGCCCGCGATCTGTCTCAGCGTCCGCGAAGCGAGCGCCTTCGCCGGTTCTACGAACTGTGGACCCTGAAGGAGAGCTACGTCAAGGCGGTAGGTCTCGGATGGAAGATCCCACCGGATTCGTTCACGATCTCGATCGGCCCGGATGGCGGAATCGCGGTCCATGGCCAAAACGCGCGGCGCGGATACCATTGGCGGCAATATCGCCTCGCGCGTGAGTATCCGACGGCGGTCTGTGCGAGGGAGGAGGTCACTCGCTCCTCGATCGGCTTCGTACGACCGAGCCGTCTCCGCGAATTCGCCCGCGCGATGTGACTCGAAGTCCTCCCGCTAGCCCGGAGGCCCCTCCCGTCGCCGGGTGCGTTGACTTCCCGACGGAGTTCCGGCTTCGTCCGGACGTCTGCCGCATCGTTCCGGGACCTGGGTCCCCGCCGTGGTAGGCGCACGAGCGCCAGGACCGCCAAGATCATGCCCGCGAATCCCACGCCGTTCGCGGCGAGCTGCGCGGCCTCGGGAGAGCCGAGTCGGACGGCGACCAGCTCGCCGCCGACCTCGAGGACACGGAAGTACGTGCCTTCGTACCGGGAGGTCGCGGCGGGTGTGTCGAGCCGCTGATATTCCGCGGACCCGACGTCGACGTAGCGGTCGATTTCGCCTTGCGCGATGAGCGGGTTCGCGAGATCTCGGTTCAGGGCGTCCGCCGTCCGGGCCTCCGCCACCAGCGGCGGGACGAACACAGGGGAGAAGCCTTGCCCGGAGGATGCCGGCGACGCGAGGCCTGCACCGGGTCCGAAGAGCGGCGCGCCCGCGAGCGAGCCGTCCGAGACGGAGCGGTCCGCCGCTTGTTCGGTTTGCGGCAAGAGGACGAGCAACGATGTGTATGGCGTCGCGACCCGGGTCTCCGTGGCGAGGGCGGTCAGTTCCGCGACCACAGCGGGGTCCTCTCGGGCGCGGGCAGCTTCCAGGAGCGCGTGGATCCGCGTCAAAGCCCACTCCCGCTTCAGGAGAGGTTGCGCGGGGATGTCCGCACCGGCGGTCCGGACGTCGAGCGCCGGCGTCCCACCGGACGCGGCCGGCCACGTCAGAGTGAGGTCGAGCGAGTCCTCGGCGGTCCCGCGCATCCGGGCGATCGCGAGGGCCTCCCCGCCTTGCCACACGGTCTGCGGGTTTGCGCTCGCGAACGTGAGATTCGCGGCCGCAGGGATTTCGGTCCTCAGGCCTTCGAGGATGGGCACGCGCATCGAGGCGACGAGGTCTGCCACCGCGGCCGGGACGTCGCCGTCGAGCGTCACGAGCTCCCCGCCGTGGTAGTGCGAGAGGTTGTGGAGGACCGTCTCGTCCGCATGGTCCGCGGGTGCCACCGCCATCGCGAAGACCGGCATCCCCTGGTCGTACGAGATCCGAGCGTACGCCGTCTCGAGCTCCGGATCCAGCGGCGAGCGGGTCGGCCGGCCGTCGGAGACGAGGATCAGGACTGGCTGCTGCCCGAGGCGGCGGGCCTCGAGGGCCCACAGCGAAGCCTGCGCCAGCGCGGCCGTCAGGCCCGTGCTCCCGTGCGGCCGGAAGGAATCCAGGAAGCGCGCGAGCTCCCCGTCCACGGCGGGCGACCACGCTTGGAGGGAGGGAGAGAACGGCGTGACGGCGGCGCCCTGGAACACGGCGACCCCGAATGACTCGCCCGCATGCGCGTCGCCCGCGATCCGGCGGACGGCGTCTTTCGCGAGCGCCCACCGGTCCAACAGGCCCATGCTGCCGGATGTGTCGACGAGGACCACCAGGGCCCGGGGCGCGGGCCGGATCGAAGAAGCGAATGCGGCGTCGGTGCTGTCCAGGGAGAATCGGACGTAGCGATCCCCCGTGGGCTCCGCGAACTGGCTCAGGGATGCGCCCGAGGCCCGGAAGCGGATCGGCAGATCGCCCGTGCCGGCCCCTTGGGTCGCGTTGATGTACGCGTCCGCGCGGTGGGATCCACTCCAGACGACCGGGATGTCGGGGTGGCCCGGCAGGAGAACCTCGCCGAGCGGTGCCGCCGTCTCGACGCGGACGTGCACCCGCAGATACGATACGCTGTCTCGCGCATCGATCGAGAGGCGGTACCCGTACTCGTAGAAGCCGTCCGTCTTGGTGAGCGGCATCTCGAGCGTCGTGATCGTCGTCCGCGCCTCTTTCGGCGGGATCGTCACCGCAATCCAGTAGAGGTCCCGCGGCGGATCGTACTGGACGAGGGCCGCATCCTGGCCCTTCGCGATCGCGTCGAGGAAGTCGCCGAGGGCGTCGCTTCGATTCTGCGTGGACGAGTTGTACACGACGTTTCCGATTTTCAGGCGTAGGTCCGTGATGAGCTCGTGGCCCTTCTCGAGCGGGAACGCGATTTGCCCTTGCTTGAACTCGTCGCTCGGATTGGAGAACTCCTTGATGATGACGACCCGCGCGAACCCTTCCGTGAGCTGGATTTCGACTTGGGTCCCATTCACTTGCGTCGGGAGGGGCGATGGCGGTTCGACGATGACGCAGAACGCGGCCGCGGGGCCGGGCGCGTTCAGGAATGCGGCGAGGACGAGGGCGACGACGAATGCGAATCGGGTGGCGTTCATGCATGCGCCTCCTTCGCTGCCCTCGAATCAACCACGCTACGGTGGAACGCGTAGAGGATTAGGAAACCAAACAACCAGAGCGGCGAGAAGTACACGACGTACACGAGGAGGCCGGTGTAGTACGTTGAGACCGCCAGCGCCACCGTCGAAAGGACGGCACCTGCTTTCGCGTAGATCCCGTTCGTGAGCTGGGCGTTCCGTGCGGCTTCGTGGACCGCGCCGTCCGCCCACCAGATGCCGAGGCCCCCCACGGCAATCGAAGCGACCATCAGCCCGTAGGCCAAGGTGAGGTTGAACCATGGGCCGAACGTCGCGAACACGAGCGACACGAGGAACATGGCCACGAGTCCGGCTCTCGCCGAACGCAATGCAGTTCCGCTCAGCATCGAGGCGGGCCGAAGACTCCGGACGTCGCGCCCTTCCTGGTCGGGCATGCCACGTCATGGCACGCATTCGACAAAACTCCGAGGAAACTGTTAGGTACGGGCCGAACGGCGCTGCGGCGGCCGCGAGCCCGCAATCAACCCCGATAACGGCGGCGTCCGGTTTATCTTGGCGTCCGGGAACCGCCGCGACACGGGACCAGCGATGGCCATCTCGTCGACTCGAAGCCTAGTCGTCCTCCTCGTCGCGATGGTCATCGCTTCCCTCCTCTCCGGCGGCGCGTCCGGTCGGTCGGTCCCGAGCGCGCGGGGCCTCCAGGTCCTGGTGTTTCAGCCCGGCGCGAGCGGCACGGACTCGTTCGTCCAGAGCGGGACACCGCTCTGGAATTACGGCGATGGCGCGACGCTGTCGGTCGGTCCGAACGAGACGAGCGGATACCTCGCTCGAGGCCTCCTGAGGTTCGACCTGGCGGGCCTCCCGTCGAATGCGACGATTGTGAATGCGACCCTCGGCATGTACGAGGTGCAAGGCGCCGGCGGCGAAGTTCGGGTCATCCCCGCGTTCGCGTCGTGGGCGGAAGGCGATGGAGGTCACTCGTGGACCGTCCAGCCCGTCACGGTCCGCGAGACCGTTGGCGTGAACCGCACGCGGGAGCCGGTCGAGGTCGTCGTCCCGTTCCAGTCGAACTCGATCGCGGACCCCGCGCGCGACCTCCGCGTGTACGACGCGGGACAAGAGGTGCCCTCTCAGGTATACCGATATGCGTACAGCGGCGGCCAGATTGCGGCCGCGCACGTGTTCTTCGATGCGACGATCGGCGCGTACGGCTCGAAGACGTACGACATCGTCTACAGTACGAACGGGACGTCCGTGCCGGCGTACCGAACCGGGACTTGGAGCGCCGGTCCCCTCTGGACATACGGCCCCACGGGCGGCGGCGCGTCCGGGGCCACAATCGCCGACCTGGACAACGACGGCGGGCTGGACATCGTGTTCGGCGGGACGGACGGATACGTGTACTGCCTCGATGAGGACGGGACCCTGAAATGGCGGACCCTCGTCTCCTCCGGCCAGAGCGTGCCCTTCACCCCCCAGGTCGCGGACGTGGACCGCACCGGCCGACTCAGCGTCGTCGTATCGACGAACGCGCCGAGCGTGGTTCGTCTCAACCGTACGGGTGCGATCGTCTGGACGTACAACAGCGCCAGCGTCCTCTTCACCACTCCGACCCTCGTCGACGTGAATGGCGACGGCGTCCTGGACGCCCTCGTCGGAAGCAACGCAAGGAACCTCGCCGCGATCGACGGCCGCACCGGGACCTCGCTTCCGTCGTACCCGGTCCCCGTGGCCGCCTACACGCCGACGATCGCGGACATCGACGGGAGCGGTGCCTCGGAGATCGTCGTGGATGGGGATGACAAGAACATGCACGCGTTCGCCCTCGACGGGACGGAACGCTGGGCCGCGAACGCTCCCGGCGGCTCGTTCCTCGAGGGGAGCATCGCCTTCGGCGACGTGAACGGAGACGGCTTGCCCGAGGTCGTCACGGGGGACGTCAGCAACAACGGGATTGAGTTCGCCCTATGGGCCTTGAACGGGACGACGGTCTGGTACCGGTCCCTGCCCACGTACCGACAAGGCGGCCAAACCATGGCGGACGTGAACGGCGACGGGCTCCCGGAGATCCTCGTGGGGGTCGAGTCCGGGACCGTGTATAGCCTGCGCGGGACCGACGGCTCCATATTCTGGAGCTACAACGCCGGGGCGACCCAGGCCGGGACGCCCGTCGTCGCGGACTTCGATCGGAGCGGCACGCGGCAGATTGCGTTCATCGAAGGCTCGGCTGTGGCCGTCCTCGCCGCCACGGGCTTCCTCGCCC
The DNA here is from genome assembly GCA_036395115.1 of Thermoplasmata archaeon. Classification (NCBI taxonomy): domain Archaea; kingdom Methanobacteriati; phylum Thermoplasmatota; class Thermoplasmata; species Thermoplasmata archaeon. The sequence goes on from DASWDU010000020.1 coordinate 9,897, forward strand.
ACGGCTGGACGATCTCCCCGCCGAACCTGAATCTCCGGAGTGCGTACCAGTTCCCGATGACGAGCCCCGCGGTAGCGGACCTCACGGGCAACGGGACCCTCGAGATCCTGGTGCCCATGTCGGGCGGCATGGCCGCGTACGGAACGGGCGGGCTGGACCATGACTGGCGCACGTGGGGCTACAACGTCAACCACACGCAGCGGTTCCTCGACGGGGCGTCGGGGAGCGGCGCGCCCATGCTCGAGTCGACGCTCGGCGTCTCCCAAGTCCATCCGGCCGCGGGCGCGTCTTGGAACTACCGGGACGGTACGACCCCGTGGGCCACATCGGGAGGCGACTTCGGGCTCGCGTCGACGAGCGCCGCCGCGGCCCCCGGTTGGGTGTCGTGGAACCTCACGAACCTCGTCCAAGACTGGGCTGCCGGCCTCGCCCCGAACGACGGCGTGTTTCTCCTCGAGGGGAGCGAGATCACGGGCGCCCTCCATGGCTTCGTCACTTCGGATTCCCCGGATGCGGTGCACCGGCCGATCCTCACGGTCTCCTACACCCTTTCGTCCGCCGGCGCGGGGAGGGAGCCGCCGCGGATTGTCGGTCGGATTCCGAACGTCGTGCTCCCGGAGAATGCCGGGCCCGCGGCGTTGGACCTCGGCGCGTACGCCTCGGACCCCGACACGCCCGCGTCGCGGCTCCGGTGGAACGTCACCGGGTTCGACCCGGCCGTCGTCGCGATTGGCGGGGCGAACATCCCGGGCGAGTCTACCGTGACGATTTCGCCCCAGAGTGGCCGTTGGGGGGATGCGCAGGTGACGTACTGGCTCACGGACCCCGAGGGAGGCTTCGACCGCCAAACCGGATGGATCAACGTCACCCAGGTGGACAGTCCGCCGGCGTTCGGTCCGCCGTCCCCGCTGTACGTGACCGCGAACGAGACGTACGTATTCGACGAGGGCCCGTACATCACCGATCCGGACACGCCCCGTGCGTCGCTCACGCTGACGAACGACGACCCGGTCCACGTATCAACGTCTGGGACGAACGTCTCCTTCCGATATCCGGAATCGTACCTGGGGCGCTGGGCGTTCGTGAACCTCACGGTGAGCGACGGCACGTCCGGGGTCACTCGGGTCGTCGTGGTTAAGGTGACGACGGACCACCCGCCCGCGCTCTGGAGGCCTCTGCCGGACGTCACGTTGCTGGAGGGCCAACTGGTCCGCGGCTTGTTCAACCTGTCCGAGTACTTCTCGGATCCGGATCAAGACTCTCTGTTCTACTCGACCGGCTACGCGCACCTAGTCGTCGCGATTCGCGCGAATCTGAGCGTGGACGTCCAAGCTCCGAACGGCTGGTGGGGCCAGGAAGAGGTGACGTTCCGTGCGACGGACCCGAGCGGGGCGATCGCGGAGGATACCGTCCTCGTGACGGTCGTCCACATGAACGCACCGCCGGCCTGGGGCGCCGTCCCGGACTTGCGCGTCCGGTTCAGCACCCCGTTCTCTTTCAACCTGGACCCATACGTAAGTGATCCGGACACCCCCTCGGCGGACTTGGTCGTCAGCGCCTCGGACACGGCGCATGCGTTCGTCTCGGGCCATCTCCTCACGCTGACCTATCCGTGGGTCCTCAATGATACGGTCCAGCCCCTCGTCCTCACGATGACCGACGGCGTGTTCACGGTCGACCGCACGGTCTTCGTTGCGATCGGCTCGGACTGGCCACCGATCATCGTGACGAAGATGCCGGACATCTCCTTCAGCGAAGGGACGACGCGCCGGGCCGCGTACCGCCTCTCGGACTATTTCGCGGACCCGGACGGCAACTTGCTCTTCTGGACCGTCGGGAATTCGAGGATTGGCGTGACGATCCAGGCGAACGGGAGCGTGGACCTGACGAGCGCAATTGGGTGGTGGGGGACCGAGACGGTGACGTTCCGCGCGACGGATCCTCAGGGCGCCCTCCAGGAGGACACGGTCCGGATTACGGTCGACCATGTGGACCGACCGCCCGCCTTCCTCCCGGTGCCCGAGGTCTTCCTGAACGTCACCACGACGTACCTTTCGCTCACATCGTACATGGCCGATCCAGACACGAAAGTGTCCGACCTCGTCCTCGTGTCCACGAACAGCGCGCACGCGGTCATCGTCGGCCAGGGGCTCCTGCTGACCTACACGGCCGATGCGGACGAGTCGATCGATGTCGTCGTGAGCGACGGCAACCTGACCGATGCGACGACGATCCATGTCCGCGTGGTCCTGCCCGCGGGCCTGGTGCAAGAGATCATCCCCGGTTGGCTCTACTGGCTTCCGCTGCCGCTCGTCGGCGGGGCACTCGGCGGGTTCCTCGTCTACCGCCGCCGGCAGCTCGAGTGGGCATTCCTCGTGACGAAGACGGGCTTGCTCGTGAGCAGCGTTTCGCGCCGCGGGGACGGCTCGCTCGACACGGACCTGCTCACCGGGATGCTGACGACGATCATGGACTTCGCGCGTCGGAGTTTCTCCGATGAAACGGAGCGGCACCTCGAGGGGCTCGAGCTTGGAGAGAAGCGCGTGACGATTGTCCGGGGGAGCCGCGTCTACCTGGCCGTAGTCTACCGCGGCCGGACCCCGGGATCATTGACGTCGAGGATGCGCGTCCTGGTTCAGAAGTTCGAGAGTCGATATCCGGAGGCCTTCGGGGACATCCTCGACACGTCGAAGCTCGAGGGGATCCCCGTCGAACTCGAGCATCTAGTGACGCGCGGGAACCTCCCATTCGTGCGCTTCGGCTCAGAGGACCGCACGGTGTGATCGGACCGCGTGGAGAGCCGTTCTTCACGGATCGACCGAACGAATCGGCCCGTCGGCCATCCACATCGCCGGAGGTCGCGGGCTCCCCGAAGCCGGGACGTCTATCCAGGCGTCTTCCGTGACGGCTGCTTCGTCCTCTTCGGCTCCACGACCTTGACGTCGCCGATCTCGCGCAGCAACATCGCCTCGCCCTGCCCCGGGAGGACGAATTCGGTCGACTCCTGCGCCAACCGATCCCAGGTTTCGTCCTTGTGCTCCCGGAACGCGTCGAAGTCCCCATACTTGATGCACTCCATGATCAGCGCGGTGTCGTATCTGCCGAACCCGAGGACGGTCCCGAACGTCCCGCGATACGCAAGGCCCGGCGGCGCGTGCTTCGCGAACAAGTCCTCGTTCTTCTTTCGGCCACGCCTGGAAGTCCTTCATTCGGCCCTCTTTCACGTTCCAAAACTGAATTCACAACACGCGGGTTCCCCCGCTCACCAGGATCGGTCACGTGATAATGAACTCGTCTCCACGCCTTCTGCGCGGGGACGTGCCGGACAGGCACGCCGGTCTATGGCCCGAATGCGTTGATGAGCCGGCGCGAGATCATCGCCCCGGTCACGAACAGGATGATGATCGTCAACTGCCCGAGGATCCGCGGGTCATACGGCCAGGTGCGGATGTCCGCCGTCTCGCGGTTCTCCATGTCGAGGACCTGCAGGCCTGTCAGGTCCCGGAGGCGTTGTTTGAGAGGGACGCCTTCTCGCCTCGAGGTTCGGGCTAGAGCCACCGGTGGCGAGCCGGGTAGAACTTCGGTCGGCCGTCCGGGTACCGCGCCTTATACCGCCGGTACCGCTCGTGCCACCAGTGGTATCGCTCATCCGACGTGTGGAGGCGGCGATGTGGGATTCGGATCAGCGCCTGTTCGACGGCCCAGACGTTCCGCGGGGAGAGCCGCCAGTCCGCGTCCAGGGTCCGAAGATCGAGGATGCCGTACCCGTTGATGCGCCCCGTGAGATCGACGAACGGGTCGACGTACGAATAGACCAGGTCGCGGACGGATCGGTACAGGGGCTTGCGGCCATGGAGGCCCGGGTCCCGCGATCGTGCGACGGTGCCGTACTTCCGGCCCCGGCGGAACAGGAAGACCACGTGATCCAAGTCGTCCTGGGACTCGAGGTCGACGACGATCGGCGGGTATCCGTGCTGCTCGAGGATCGTCGCCGCGCACAGTGCGCCCTCGAGGCAGTGCACCTGAGTCGCCCGCACCACGCCGCGGAACGTGCGGAGCGTCTCGCCGTGCGTCTCGTGGTTGTACGGCAGGGACTCGAGCCACCGCTGGACTCGCTCCGGCGTTTTCGCGCGATCGATGATCCGCCGCTCGCGGCGCGTGAACGCGGATCGGGGAGGGGCGGGGCTCATGGCCGCCGGATCAAGATGGCCTGCGCCTCGCGCACCGTCAACGGCCGGCCGTAGATCGGCGTGTCGGGCGCTTGACGGCGGCCGCCCTCCCGGAGGGATCCCGTGTCGAGGGTCGCGAAGCCGATGCTGTCGATCAGCTCCGTCACGGTCGCCTTCGCGTCGGCGTCGTCGCCGGCGACGAAGACGACGAACCGCCCCTCGTGCGCGGGCCGCGAACCGCCCGCCAAGGTGTTCCAGCCCATCGTGTTGAAGGCCTTGACGAGCCGAGCGCCCGGCAGCCTCTTGGCGACTTCCTCGCTCGATGTGCTCTCGCCGAGGTCGATGACGCGGCCCGTGGCGGCGTACGGGTTCATCGCGTCGATCACGATCTTGCCCTCGAAGAGCTCCGCGGGAGGAAGCTCCGCCTTCTTCCGCCACGGGAGGGCGAGCAGAACCGCCTCGCCGAACTTCACCGCGTCCTCGGGGCTCGCGGCCTTCGCGTTCGGGCCGATGGACGACACGAGCGACGCCAGCGTGGCGGGGCCGCGGGAATTCGACACGGCCACCTGGTGAGCGGCCCGCGCGAACAGCCGCGCCGCCGTCCCGCCGATGTGCCCGGCTCCGATGATTCCGATTCGCATGGATGATCGACCGAGGCCTGCAAGCCCTGCACGGCTATGGACGTTCGGATTTCACTGGGCGCCTCGACGCCGTTCCAGTCGGCCCACCCACCGGAAAATAGATGGGGCAGGCGAGGATGGCCCGGGCCCCGGACGCGAGGGACCGACGATGGAGCCGACGCCGACAGAACCGCCCCGCCTCCGTCGCCGGATCGGGTTCTCCGAGATCCCGCGGAACGTCCGGCGGATCGTCTACGCGAACGTCCTCGGCGGGGTGGGCTTCGGGTACCTGATCGTCTTCATCACGGCGTACCTCCCGCAGATCGGGATCGGGCCCGAGGTCGTCGGCCTGATCCTCGGCGCGCAGGGCATTTCGATGGTCGTGACTGCGATCCCGCTCGGCTGGTACTCGGATCGCCGCGGCCGGAAAGGGCTCCTGCTGGCCGCGTCCGTCATCCTCCCGCCATCCCTGCTTGTGTTCGCCTTCACGACGGACCTGCGATGGCTCGTCCTCGCCTCCGTCGCCGCCGGCGTCGGCGAAGGCGCCTTCCTCTCGACGTGGAACGCGATCATCGCGGACCAGACGACGGCGGCGCAGCGGAACGCGGCGTTCTCCCTGTCGTTCGTCCTCAACAACGTCGCGGTCGGAGCGGGCTTCGCGCTGCCGCTCGCCTTCCCGGCCCTCCAGGCATGGTCGAGGCTCGACAGCCACACGATCCACGTCGGCGCGCTCGTCGTGACCGACGCCTTCGGATTCGTCATGCCCGTCGCCTTCGCGGTCCTGCTGCGGGGCTACCGGGAGACATTGCGGGTGCGGGAGGGGCGGCCGAAATGGATGGACTGGAAGCCGATGCTGAAATTCTCGGGCGCGAACGGCCTCATCGGCCTCGGGGCGGGGTTCTTCATCCCGCTCGTGCCGACGTGGCTCTTCCTGAAATTCGGTGTGCCGGACACGTGGAGTGGGCCGCTGCTCGCCCTGTCCAACGTCACGATCGGGATCGCGGCGATCGGGAGCGCAGCGCTCGCGAAGCGATACGGCTCCGTGCGGGCAATCGTCATGGCCCAGGGGCTCTCGACGATCTTCCTGCTGAGCCTCGCCTTCGCCACGAACGCGGTCGTCGCGGGCGGGCTGTACCTCATCCGCGCGGCGCTGATGAACATGTCCGCGCCGATCGGGGACTCGTTCCTCATGGGGATCGTCGCGCCGGAACAGAGGGGGCTGGCGAGCGCGGTGAACTCGATCATCTGGCGCCTCCCGAACAGCGTGACGACGGTCCTCGGCGGCGTATTGATGGGCGCGGGCTACTACGACCTCCCGATCTTCCTCGCGACCGCGTTCTATGTGTCGTCGATCACATCCTTCTTCGTCATGTTCCGTAACTTGAAGCCGACGACGTGAGCCCGGACACCTGCTCGCGGACAAGTTGTTCTACCCGGTTCGGAGGAAGGACCGACAGCAGTGGATTGTGATGAGTGGTGTGGACCGCGGATAACCCGAGCAATGTTCATTTGGGATACCGCGCTGCTACGAGTGTGGACATTACCTGGTGGAGGAACCCTTGGCACTTCATCCCTGTGCTTTGGATAGTTTCGGGTGTCATCGCGGCCGCTGTGTGGGCCTATCAATTCCTGCATCCGGAACTTGACCTCGCCCTTGTCTTCGCCCTTCCGGTCGCTGTCTTCACCGCTTCCTTCAGTGCGAGCATGGGTATGTGGCTCTACTCACACATTACTCGAGAGAGCAGAGATGCTCAGTTCAGGTTCGAACGCATCTACACACCCTTGTACGACGATTTGCAGCGAGTCATCCAAGACTTAGACCGAGGCTTCATCGGGTCCCTTCAGAAGTGGCAGGAAATCAACGACACACATCTCAAAGTCTTCGTGGCTCAAGAAGTTGGACATGCAGTGGAAGACCTCGTACGGGAACTTAAGACGTACCATGAGGTTTGGAACGAGGCGTATTCTGCTGCAGAGAAAATCTTGATTGATGCAACCATGCACCTGACCGACAGGGTAGGCTCCCGCAACCCCGGACCAGAAATAGTGACTGAGGTCAAAAGCAGTGGCTATCAATTCTTGTTCGATCCGAACACTACCACGTTGGACCCAAACCGCATGACCAACATAGTCAACCGAATCGGTCAAGCTGGCTATCAGGACGCAAGGAGGCTTGCGGACGAGATGGTCAAGAAGATGAAGGAGACCCTGGTCCTGAACGGCAAGGTCGTTGCTCGGCTTCGGGAGATAGAGGCCTTGATGCCGAAAGTCGAGGCGGTCCGTGAGCTGGTACACCAACGTCTCATACGCCCGCTCTCCTGAGGGAGCTTTCGTATGCGTGGCCTGCCGTACAGCCGCGACTGCACTAACTAGGTAACTCCAATAGCGTCTGAAGGATGTTCGCGGCGTCCTTGAGGTCTCGTAGAGCCTCGTCCCGCGTTAGCCAGAGGCGCGCTTTAGAGATGTCGCCTTCCTGGGCAGCGGAGACCATTGCTACCTCCTGCTTTGCTGCTACATGGGCGATGAGGTTGCCATCCTCTTGGATTCGACCAAGAGCGGCCATCTGCTCATCGGAAAGGACTCCTCGCCTAGCTATCGCGCGTTTCATCTCTTCAAGGCGAACCGGCCGGATCCTCCCATCGTGGGTGCGCGGCGGGTTAAATCTCCACCACATACCCTTGCTCCAGTCTCTGTATAGGAAGACATAGCAAGCGGCCTCCAATGTCGCGCGGCACAGAAGCGCGGTCCCTTCGATTGCTCCTGCATCGAAGACCCGGGCCGCTTCGCCGAACAAAGTTACGCTCTGATGGAGGATCGTCTTCTCCGGTTTGAGATGAGCCATCAAGTCTTGCAAGATCCTCTCTCCTTCTTTCGGCGGGAACTGCCCTTCCATGCATTGCAGAAGAGTGCTTATTACTCATGTCTGTTTGTACAAAAATAGAGGACCGTCCTCTCCAGGTGGAACCGAGGAGCAGCTAGACTGCGAGGTTCACGCTTGGAGCGGGACTTCGGGAAGAAGTCTAAACACTTCACCGACGGTTCTCGGAATCTATATGAGCGCGCCGTCTGGCTTTGTCCACTAATGAGCGACGATTCGGAAGAGTGGGAAGAACTGGTGAAGCGAGGTACGGTTGCAGCTGTGGGTGCTCTACGGAGGTTTGCAACAGAGCAAATCGCCCGGCTTGAGCGATATCAGAAACCACGCCATTCCGCGGGACGCTTCTAACCGACGAGCAGTACCAACTCCTTCTTGAACGACAGGGCGGGGTCTGCGCCATTTGCGGTGATAAGTCGAAGAGTGGACGTCTGGCAATTGACCATATCCATGGAACAACTAAGGTGCGGGGTCTCCTATGCATGGGTGCAACACGGGTTTAGGACTGTTTTAGGGATGACCCTGATCGCCTTGCCAAGGCAATGGACTACCTGAAACGGAGTGGAGAACCCAAGTCGAGAATCGGTGAGCCACGCCGGTTCGTCCATGGCCGAACCGGCGCCAAAAATGGGGCCCCACGACACAGGGCGGTGAGGCCTGAGGGGACAGGACGAAGAAACTGGGTTTCGCGCGATTTTGGGGTTTGGTGCATCGAAATCGAAGGTCCAAAGTCTTTTGACCGCCAATTCGTTCTCCACGGGCCATGCGTCTCATCCTCCTCGGCCCCCCGGGCGCGGGCAAAGGCACCCAGGCCGAAAAGCTCTCCGCGTACCTCGGCGTCCCGCGGATCTCGACGGGGGACATCCTGCGCCGGAACGTCGTCGACGACACGCCCCTCGGCAAGAAGGCGAAGGCGTACATGGACTCGGGCCAGCTCGTGCCCGACGACCTCGTGATCACGATGACGGAACGACGGCTCAAGGAGCCGGACGCGAAGAAGGGGTTCATCCTCGACGGCTTCCCCCGGAACCTCGCCCAGGCGGAGGCGCTCTCCAGGCTCACGAAGATCGACGCGGTCGTGAGCCTCTTCTTGGAGCCGGAGGACTTAATCAAGCGGAACACGGGCCGGCGCATATGCCCGAAGGACGACACGGTCTACCATATCCTGATGAACCCGCCGAAGAACCCCGGCGTCTGCGACAAGTGCGGCACCCCTCTGATCATCCGGGCGGACGACAAAGAGGAGGTCGTGCGCAAGCGGATCGAGACGCACGAGAAGCAGACCGCGCCGCTCATCAAGTACTACCGGGACCGCGGCCTTCTGCGGGAGGTCTACGCGAGCGGCCTCATCGAAGAGATTTTCCTCCGGTCGATCGAAGCGCTCAAGGCGTGAGGTACGTCGCCATCACCATCAAATATGGCCGGGCCGTTAGACGCCGCTGCGCCCCTGTAGTCTAGCTTGGATAGGACAGAGGCCTGCGGAGCCTCTGACCTGGGTTCGAATCCCAGCAGGGGCGTCCGCGTACGTGTGCAGGGGCTTTCGACTCGGCGAGTTCGTGACTGGGCGGGTCTCCCGCGTGTGGCACTTTTCGCGAAGGCAAGTCGCGGCAGGGCGATCCCGGTTCCGGACTTTCCGGGGAAAACGTGACAACTCAAGCCGAATTGACAACGCCGGCTATATGCAACACACGGTTGTCGGCCGCCGAGGGGACGGTATCGCACTAGTTGCGCTGGGATACGACACCGCAGGCTTGCTCAAGGAAACTCAAATGACCTAAGGGTAGGGACGCGCTGTGGATTTTTATGGACCGGGTCTCGAAGAACCCTTCGCGATTGTCAAACGGGGCATTGTCCGAACCGGAATCGTGCAGGGGCTCCTCTTCGTCGCTGGGAGTCTTCCAACAGCGATTGCGGGTGCGGTTTACGGATATTCCCCGGTCTTGGCCATCGGTGTCTTGGGACTCATTCTGAGTCTTTTTCCATTTTCGGTCGCCGTTCGCATCCATCGCAGACTACGGGGCCCGAAGGTAGCGCCGGATGGGATATACCTCCCGCTTCCGAAAGGATTCCTTGAAGGGGGATACTGGCTGCCGGCGGAAGCAATTGTCACGGCTGATCTCCACGAATCGCCGCCCGAGGCTTACGTGAGCTTCGACGTACGAACCGCACTTGGTATGCGGAGGGTCGCCATCGAGAAAGGCTTGATCGTCAGTTGGCCAGCCTTCGTCCGGGCTCTCCATCGGCTCGGGATTACGGGCGTCCGCGCACCGCACCCACCGCGCCCTCCTTCTACATTTAAGGAATCGTCCAATCGATCGGGCCGGCGCCGATTGACCTATCTTGGTTTCGTCGGGGGCTTGGCGTATGTCATCGTGGTCGGATTTTCCCTCCGGGTGAGCCTTACGCTCGTGGCGTTTGCGTTCTCGTCGCTCGTTTCCGCCGTTGTAATCGCCATGGCGTTTTTTTCAGCCCGGCGCGTTCCTCTTCGCGTCCAAGTCGATGGACAACACGTTTCAATTCGGCTGTTCGGTCGGTCCAAGCCAGTCCGGTTGCATGTCCCGCAGATTCGAGTCGGAGCGGCTTGGGTGACGTCCTTGTCCGATGATTCACGACAGGCAACGTATGGTCCTTTGGACCCGGAAATCGTTCATCTCTTGGAGTCGATCATGGAGCAGGAGGGCGGCAGTTGAGCCTCCAGCCGTTCAGCGGTTTGTCGCGATTTCGATTAACGCGACTCCGCAAGCGCCCAATGGTTCGAATTCGTCGCGGCCTTCCTAGCGGTTAGCTTCGTCGCTTCGATGTTTGCCATGCGTTACTCAGAACTACCTGGAGTGCAGCTTCTGTCGATGATTAGCTTCGTCCTCAACATAATCGGATTCCTGGCCGCTGTTCATGAATTCGGTTTGCTGTAGCTAAGGGGAGGTCATAGACTGAACGAAAACCCGATGGCGATGCGAATCGACGGATACCGTCGGACCCTCTACGTGGTTGGATTCGTTGGTCTCCTCGTCCTAGATCCACTTGGCACGCTCATTCTCCTTCAGATTACGAGTCGACTGATCCAAGGCCTACTGGTTGGCCTCCTGATTCTGTGCAACATGTTCGTCCTCCTGTTCATCACTTACGCTCCGACACGACTTGGCGTTCTCGGTGACAATTTCGTTGTGGTCCGGGTTCGGTGGTCTCGCAAACCGCAGGTCCAAACGATTCCCCTCTCTGAGGTACGGTCTGCAGAGCTCACCCGTGGAATGGCGGGCATAGCCCATCTCGCAATTACTATGAAGACTGGACGTAGGGTTCGTATCGGCTTCCTTGATGGAACTCTGGCCTCTGAACTGGCATCAGCATTCAATCCCGCTCGCGTTCCCGTATCGTGATTCTCAAGGTCGAGGTTGTGTAGCGCGAGTTCTTCGGCTCCGGACAGTCCACGTTCGACGTCACGTCCGCGTACGGTCCGTTCGTCCTCGGCGTCAATGCGGTCGTCGTGCCGAGGTCGATCTTCCTCGACTCGAAGCTCCGGGCCGACTTCGATGCGGGCACGTTCGTCCCGCTGACCGACGCGACCCTGTACGGCGAGGACCTCGGACAGACGAGCGTCTCGGAGAGCGTGATGAACGTCATCGCGGTGTCCCTGGCCGGCTCGGACGCGTACAACGTCCTGAGCCGGTTGCTGCGGAACGCGACGGACGTCCAGGTGTACTCGTACGTCGACCTCACCTCGTACGTCCTCCTGGCGAACCTGCCGTACGACGTCGTGCGCATCCTGCCGTGGGCCAAGGTGACGAACGGCGCGACGGGCGCGGCGCCGGACGGCATGCCGGGCTTCGCGAACGTCCTCGTGCAGCTCGGCCAGATGTTCTACGACGTCCTCGTCGCCTTGGGCACGTTCCTCGTGAACCTGGCGGAGGCGATCGTGGACTGGGGGATGAAGGCGCTCGGGGCCGTGGGGACGGATGCTGCAGAAGGTTCCTCCTCAGGCACTTCCTCCCTCGCCGCGATGCCTTTAAGACCGTCATGGACCATCGGAACGGCGGCATGAGGGACTACCGAAAGATCGCGGAGGATTTTGCCCTCCACCTCAAGGCGAAGTATGGCGAGAGGATTGAGCGGGTCATCTTGTTCGGGTCCGTGGCCCGCGGAGACTACCGGGAGGACTCTGACGTGGACCTGATCGTCGTGGGACGCGGCGACCGTTTGGCACTTCAGGGGGAGCTCGCCGCGGACTCCGTGCGGCTGCTCCTCGAGACGGGCGTCCTCGTCACCCCCATGGCATTCACGCAGGAAGAGATGGGACGGGTCGACCGGACGTTGTTCGGGCGCACCGTGGCCTCCGAGGGCGTTGTCCTTGCCTGAATCCGAGGACCTCCTGAAAGCCGCCCAAGAGTCGCTCGAGGCGGCAAGGCTCCTCGCATCCCGCGGTTTTCATCCGGACGCCGTGAGCCGTGCGTACTACGCGATCGTGTACGCCGCCCGTGCCGCGCTCGCAAGCCGCGGCGTTGCCGCGAAGACCCACGGCGGGACGCTCCAACGCTTCGGAGAACTGTTCGTCGCGCCCGGCCTCCTCTCCTCCGATCTCACCACGGCCTTCGGGAAGGCGATGGCGATTCGAAATCGGGCGGATTACTCGACGGCGGTGCGTCCCGGGAGGGAAGACTCCGAGACGGTACTCGGGGACGCCGCGCGATTTGTCGACGCCGTGACTCGCCTTCTCTCTGGGAAGTGACCGCTGAGATGCGAGGACGTCCCGCTTCGCCCAGCCCAACCCGAACGCGACGGACGATCGTCTCGAAGTCGCAGGGTGGCATCTTCTTGGCGTCAATCGGTTTTGCAGTAGGCGCGTTCGCATGGTACTCCGCTACCGCCTATCTTCAGCAGCATCCGCTGAGGTGATGCCGTGGATGGGAGCGGGCGAGGGCATCGGAGCACGGCCGGGCAAGGCGAGATAATCTCCAACACGCCCGCGGTCGTCTCTTTCGGTGCCGTCGGACTCGTGTTCGCCTTTGCTGCAATCTGGGCATTCTCTCAGGGCCCTGTACGAACGGGGAACTTCGGCGGACTCCTCCTACTATGTCGTGCTTTTTCTGCTTGCGGCGATGGCGCTTGCCCTCTTCGTCGCGGTCTTCCAATTCCCCTACTCCCTGGAGGTGTCCAGCGAAAGTTTGGAGTTGAGGTATGTTCACCGGCGGGAGGAGATACCGGCGGCCCGAATCTCGACGATTGAAGTCCGTGGTGGGGCGGTGGGCCGTAACTGTTGGATTGTGTTCGTAGACGGAGAAAGCAAGTCGATTGGATCAAGGAGCCGACGTCTGCCGGATATCTGGCGCCGTTTCCATCCACCAATGCAGGCTCGGGGTGTCCAGAATCACTTTCAAGATCGATGACGCGGGGCATGACGTTCCCCTGTGCAACTGCCAGAACCTTGCCCGCCGAATACCCGACTCAGCCAGGCGTGCGCACTTTGCCTTCTCGAAAATGGTCCGTTGGGTGTACGGTGTCCGAGTGGTCGGGGTCGTTGGAATCATCCTCACGGTGGGGCAAGTAGTGGCCAGATGGACGGGTAATTAATCATGGCGTTTTCCTATCGGGAAACCAAAGACCGAAGTCTTCGGCACCTGTTCATCGTCCTGTTGGCGGTTACGACGGCGAGCCTTGGATATGTGCTGTTCAGACTCGTTGTCAGCGGGTTTTCTCTGGTTCTTGGCGCGCTTCTGACGGGGTTCGGGATCTTGGTCGGAGCCTTTGCTCTCGGGTTTGCATTTCAACTTGCCGAGGCCCAGGCCTTTCCCGTCCTCATTGAGGGCGACCGTCTTAGCTTCCCTCGGGCAACCATTCTCGCAGTGGTCTTGGGAAGACGCGAATGGACGCATATCAGCGATGTGAAAAGGATTGAGCTGAAACTCAACCGGATCGTTCGGACGTCGGTCCGCGATTCGCAGCTTGGAACCTCATTGGAAGATGCTCAAGTTCCGACCGACGTCGTTGTGACAACTGTGAATGGAAAGGTGTACGAGAAGCACTACAATGTCCTTCGGCGGCACCACCGTGCGCTGGCTGCAGAGACCGCCAAAGCCCTCCTCGCCTGGGCGCCGGAAAAGGTGGTGCTGAAGTGATGCCTCATTCTAGCCGCCGATGATCATACATTCGGACCGGACTGAGCGGCCCTCGTGTCTGTCGAAATCCGGGACATCGCAAGTCCCGATCGATTCAAGGCGGCCATCGAAGCGCTAACCATCGATGATGCATGACCCACTCCGAGTTCGATCTCGCATCGGAATCCAGTCCATTTGTCGTTGTCCCGAGGTCGATCTTCCTCGACTCGAAGCTCCCGAAAGACCTCGACGCCGGGACGTTCGCGCCCCTATCCGACGCGACCCTGTACGGCGAAGACCTCGGCCAAGCGAAGGTCTCGGAGAGCGTCGCCGGGACGGTGGCGAAGTCCCTGTCCAGCGTCGAGGCGAAGAACGTCCTCGACCGCCTCCTGCAGAACGCGACGAACGTCCTCGTGTACTCGTACGTCGACGTGACGTCCTACGTCGTCCTGATGAACCTTCCCGCGGACGTCGTGAAGATCCTCCCCTGGGCCTCCGTGACGATCAGCCCGACCGGCGCGATGCCGCAGGACTTCTGGCAGAAGATCGGCGCGGCGGAGTCGGCCATTGTCAACTCTCTCGTGCAGCTCGGACAGATGATCAACGACGGACTCGTCGCCATCGGCACGTTCCTCGTCAACCTGGCGGAGGCGATCGCGGACTGGGAGATGAAGGCGCTCGGGGCCGTGTGGAACACGGTCGTCGCCGTCGCGCAGCCGGCAGCCCACGTTGTGCAGCACCTGGCCTCCCGCTAGGGCCGTCGCCTCGCGCGGAAATAGGGATTGACTTAAAGCCCGCGTCCATCCTCGCCATGCTGTGCTCCGCGGCTATCTGACACCTCTATCGATCGCGGTCTTCCTCCTGGCCTCGGCCGTCTTGGTTCCCCATCCTGGAGGAGTCCTGCCGATCCCGATATCTTCGGCATCGACCGCTGCGGATCCCCTCGTCCAATCCGAGTTGAGTGCTCGCGATTCTCGGCCCGCGGATCCGCTTGTCATCGCGGATTCGAGCGGGCCTGTCGGCCCGAGAGCCGCGGTCCCCGTCACGTCGTTCGAAGGCCTGATCTTCGGCGCGAACGGACCGTACACGAACCGCTACGTCCCGCCGGACGTCCAAGTCGCGGCCGGGCCGAATCACGTCGTCGAGATGGTGAACGCCCTCGGCCGCATCTGGACGAAACAGGGGACGGTCCTCGAGACCTTCACGCTCCACACGTTCTTCGGAGTCGCATCGACGGATTTCATCAGCGACCCGAAGGTGCGGTTCGACGGCTCGGGCGGTCGGTGGTTCGCCACGATCGCCGACGTCACGACGGCGAGCATCCTCCTCGAGGTCTCGACCTCGGACGATCCGACGTCGACCTGGAATCCGTACGCGTTCCTCGCGTCCGCCGGCTGCGCCGATCAACCGCTCCTCGGCATTAGCGACGACACGGTCGTCCTCTCGGCGAACGATTTCTCCTCCTGCACCGTGCGGAATCCGTCGTACGTTGGAGTCGAGTACTGGGTCGTGAACAAGGCGGACCTCCTCGGCGGCGCGACGGCGCGGTTCTCCCGCTTCGGCCCGGACAGTTCCCGCTTCTCGCTCCAGCCGGCCCACGCCTTCTCGTCGACGACGGCGTACCTCGTCACCGCAGGGAGTGGCCTGACGACGATCCTCGCGGTGTTCGCGGTGACGGGCGTTCCGCCGGGGACCGTCTCCATCGCCGAACACGACCTCGCGATCCGCCCGACCGCCGGCCCGCCGAGCGCCTCGCAAGCCGGCTCGAACGGTGCCCTCGACACGGGGGACGCGCGGGTGGAGGACGCCTTCTGGGACGCGGGTCGCCTCTGGGTCGCGTTGAACGACGCCTGCATCCCGTCGGGGGACGTCGGCACGCGGTCGTGCGTCCGCCTGATCGAGGTCGACACGGGGACGTGGGCGGTCGAACAAGACTTCGACTTCGGGATCACGGACAAGTACGTCTTCTACCCGGCGTTGCGCACGGACGGCGGCGGCCGGCTGTTCGTCGTCTTCGGATTTTCGTCGTCGACCGAATACCCGGGCGTCATGGTCGCCATCCGATCGGCGTCGGATCCGCCGGATTCGCTCGGAGCGCCGCAAGTCATCCGGAGAGGCGATGGGCCGGTGGTGACCGGATGCTCCGGATCGAGGTGCCGCTACGGCGACTACTTCGGCGCCGGCCGGGATCCTTCGGACCCGGAGATCGTATGGGTCGCCGGAGAGTACGGCGCGACGGCCGGGTGGGCGACGTACATCGCGGCCATGTCGGCGACGGTCCGGCTGACCGTGAGCTACGCGCTGGTGGGCGGCGGCACCGGCTTCCGGGCGCCGACGTTCACGTACGTGCAGGATGGCGTGACGAAGACCGCGTCGCTCACCGCCACGCAGACGACGTACGCGCTCGACGGCGGAACCCCGTGGTCGGTGCCGCAAATGCTCCCGGGGTCGGGCGCGAGCGAACGATGGGCGACGGACTCGAACGGGACGGGGAACGCGACCGCGTCGCTGACGATCGTCTTCACGTACGCGCATCAGTACCTCGAGACCTTCGCGTACCGCGTGACCGGCGGGGGCGCAGGCTTCGGCGCGCCGAACGCGTCGTACATGGGCGTCGGACGTGCGTTCGAATCGACTGCGAACTTCACGGACTGGGCGGATGCGGGCTCGTCGTACGCGTTCGCGCCCTCGCTCCCGGGATCGAACGCGACCGAGCGGTGGTACGTCGATCCGTCGACGGCCGGCGGAACCGTTTCCGGCTCGGGGACCGTCGATGTCCTCTACCGGCATCAGGCGTTCGTGACCTTCGACCTGCAGGGACCGGCGGGCGGGACCGTGTCGCCGGGCACGGGATGGTACGACGTCGGCGCGTCGATCTCGCCGTCCGTCGCGGGGCCGGCGGGATGGGCCGCGGGCGAATGGATCGGTTCCGGACCGGGCGCCTATTCCGGGCCCGAGCCGACGCCGGCGCTGACGGTGAGCGGCCCCTTCTCCGAGACCGCCATCCTGTTCCCAGGCCTGACGATTGCCGCGGGATTCGGCGGCGTGTCGTATAGATACGAGGGCGGAACCGGGACGGTGCCGGGCGGCTCGTCCCGGACGATTTACGTTCGGCCGGGGACCATCGTCTCCCTCGTCGAGACATCGGCGAGCGCGTTCACCTTCGCGGGCTGGAGCGGCGGGACCTCGGGCATGCAGTCGAACGTCTCCGTGACGATCGAGGTTCCCACGCAGGTGAGGGCGAACTTCGCGCTGACGACGAGCGCCGCAATCGCCCTTGTCTCCCTTTTCGGGGGGCTGGTCCTCGGTCTCGTGCTGCTCGTCGGGGTCGTGCGGCGGAGGCGGCGGACGTCCGGTCCTCCGCCGACGGTGCCTCCGCCTCCTTCCCCTTAAAGACGGCTCCGGGGAAGCCCGCCAAAGGTATATGCCCCCGTCGGGTAACGCTCTGTTGTCCACGCGAGGACGGCCCCATGTCCCTTCAGCTCGGAACCGACCCGGAGTCGAAGACCGCGATCGAGCTGCCGGAGGACGCGCTCCTCCGCCACGTCGTCATCCTGGGTTCGACGGGCGCCGGCAAGACGGTCCTCGCGAAGGCGTTCCTCGAGGAGGCCGTCCGCGCGGGCGTCCCGGTGATCGCCATCGACCCGCAAGGGGACCTCGCGTCCCTCGCGCTCGTCCACACGGACGCGTCCGCGGAGGAACATCCGGTGGACCCGGACGTCGTCGACGAGTACTGGTCCCGGGCCGCCGTGTCGATCCTCACGCCGGGTTCGACGCGCGGCACCCCGGTCGGGTTGAATCCGCTCAAATCACCGCCCGTCGCCGCGGCACCCGAGGATCTCGTCGTCGCGCTCGATGCGCTTGCGGAGAGCCTCGCCGCCGCCATGGGCTACGATCCCTCGGAGGAGACCGGCGGCCGCGCGAAGGACGTGCTCTTCCTGACGCTGCAATCGTCCTTGAAAGGCGGCCGGTGGCCGCGGGACATCGCGGAGCTCGCGAGGGTCCTGGAGGGGGAGGCGCCGCCGGACGCCGCGGCGCTGCAGACGAAGCAGGAGCGCGCCTCGCTCGTGCGCCGCGCGCAGTCGATGACCGTCGGGGCAAAAGGCCTCCTCTTCACCGCGGGCCCCGCGCTCGACGTCGAGTCGATGGCCCGTCGCGCTCCGGACGGCCGCGTGCCCGTGAGCATCGTGTACACCGGCGGCCTGCGCAACCCGCGGGAGCGGGAGCTCGTCGTCGCCACGTTGTGCAAGGACATCATCGCGTGGATGACGGCCAAGCCGCTCGGCGATTTGCGGCTCGTCCTCTACATCGACGAGGTCGCCGGCCTGTGCCCGCCCCATCCGCGGAACCCGCCAGCGAAGAAGTTCCTCTCCCTCCTGTTCCGCCAGGCGCGCAAGTACGGCGTCGGCGTGATCGTCGCGACGCAGAACGTGACGGACCTCGACTACAAGGCGCTCGGCCAGGCAAGCACGTGGGCGCTCGGGAGGCTCATGGCGAAGCAGGACCTCGATCGGGTGCGGCACGTGATCGCGTCCGTCAACGGACCGCCGGAAGGCATCTTGGCCGCCATCCCGTCGTTGCGCGCGGGCGAGTTCATCCTCCTCTCGCCGGACCACCTGCAGTCGGCGCAACGCCTGACGGTGCGCGGCCTGGCGACCCGCCACGAGGTCGTGCCGGAGGAGAAGTTCCGGGAGATTCAGGCGAACGGGACGGCCTCCGCTGCGGATCCGGTGGCGGAGGACCGGATCGCGCGGCGGCGGCGGATGGCCGCCGCGGCCGCCCGGGACGCGAAGGCGTCGGTGCCCGCCAAGGTGGAGGAGGCGATCGGCTTGCGGGTGCTGAAGATCTTCGAGGACGCGCCGGGGCTGTACGGACAGTCGGAGATCGCGGGGCGGGTCGTGGTCGACGAGAAGTTCCTTCCAATCCTCCTGGGGAAGCTCGTCGAGCATCGGCTCCTTATGGCGGACCGGATCGATGGCCGCGAGGTCTACTGGGACCCCACGGTCGGATTCGATCCCCGCCGAGGCGCGCCGGAGCGACTCGCGATGTTCCCGCTCCGCTTCCCGCTCGTCCGCGCGACGAAAGTCGTCCGGGATCACATCCGCCGGTGGTTGCTCGGCCCGCGGGAGCTGATCGCCCGCAAGGCGTTCTACTACCTCCCGCTGTGGCGGGTCGAGGCGGAGGTCCCCCTGGGCCGGAAAGGCAGCCGCGCAATCCGTCAATTCTACGTGAACGCCTCCACGGGAGAGCTCGGCCACGGGGCGTACGGCCGCATCTCGTTCGAGGAGATCCCCGGCAAAGACGCCGTGAAGCTCAAGCCGCTGACGCCGAAGACCCTCCTGGAGCACGTGCTCGCGGCCCGCATCGACGACTCGATCCGGATCGCGCTGGTCGGCCCGTCGCGGGCGCAGGAGATCGTGCGCACGACGCTCGGCGTCAAGCCGTCGGCCGTGGAGCCGGAACTCGTGCTCCTGCCGATTTGGCGGTTCGATGTCGTGTCGAACGGAGACGGCCGCGCGCGGTCGCTGTGGGTCGACGGGAGCCTCGGGTCCGTGTTCCACGAGGCGCCGTGATCGAGATGGCCAACTGGCGCCGACCGAGGACGGCGCTCTCGGTCGGGGCGGCCCTCGCGCGGGAGCAGGTCTCGACAGGGCCCTCGTGCAACCCCCGCCAAGCGGAAGATCGACGCGCCGAGGCGTCCGCCTCTCATCAATCTCCACGGACGTCCGCGACCACGCGGTGACCTGTGGATTCGCACGCGGGGCTGTCTACGATTGGTACTCGGTCACGATCACGGTGTGCGGATAGTTGCCCGGATTGTCCCAGCACAACGTGGAACTCAGTCCACGGTCCCACACCGTGATTGTATGAGTTCCCGCGGCGAGTCCCGTGAAGATGTCCGTCGTCGAAATCGGATAGTAGTCCCCGTTGCTCGTGATCGTCGGTCCAAGGTTGTTCGGAACCGACTCGACACCGTCGACCCGGATATGGAAACTGCAATACCCGCCTCCCGACCCCGTCACGTGCGAGTTCCAGACGACTTCGATGCCGGTCGTGGCCGACGATTTCGTGAAGGTCCCGATCACCTCTAGTTCCGCAGCAGTGCTCGTGGGCGACGCGTCTTGGGCCCCTGTACTGTACGTCAACACCGTGACGGAGACGATTCCCGACGGACCTTGCGGCCCCGTAGGACCCGTGGCGCCGGTCGAACCCGTGGCACCCGTCGCGCCGTTTGCCCCGTCTGCGCCAGGGGGGCCCGCCGGCCCTGCAGGGCCAGCTATCACAAAGTTCACAGCGAGAGCGACGACCGCCAAGGCGAGGGCGATCGCGCTCAATGTCCTGCTCACTCCTCCGGCCGACTGACTGGGCTGCATACGGTCGGACAAGAGAAACCGGACTAAGCATGTTTCGGCCGGCGTCGGCTCGGGGTTCGGAGCGTGAACAGGTCAGGAAGCCAAGGAGGCGGGGATGACACGCGCGATGGACGGCCGGCCGCAAAACCGCCTGCCTATTGCATCAACCCGAGCGGCCCGAGCTTCTCCGGCAGGTACGTGTCCGTGACGTAGTCGAGGCCGTACTTCGCGAGCGCCTGCTGCTCCGCCTTCTTGTTGATCTGCAGCATCGTCTGGATCTCGTTCCTCCAGAACTCGTCGTTGAACCGCGGATCCGAAAGCTCCGCGTTCAGCGCGCCGATGTCGCGCGGCGTGAGGGCGTCTGTCGGAAGATCGTAGTTGAGGATGTCGCTGGCGGTGATTCCGACAAACTCCGCGGTCGGGGTGGCGAGGTATTCAGAGATGTGGGCCGTCTTGATGGCTCCGTAGGCGACGGAGGCATGGATCCGGAACGACCAGGGGTCCCCGTCGACGAAGACCGCGCATGGGAGCTTCATTTCCTCATTCAAGCGTTTCAGCAATCGTCGCGTGCTGCGAGACGGTTGCCCTTTCAGATGCACGAGGACGCACTTCGCGTCATCGTCGAAGCCGTTCTCCACGAGCCGATCGAACATGCCGCCGGTCTCGATCGCCAGGACGAACTTCGCGTCCGCCTCGACGAACTTGACCTTCTCCTTCTCCACGTTGTAGGGAATCGTGTAGCCGGCGTCGCCCACGTCGTCTCGACAGTTGATCCGTTTGCGTTCTCCATTTCGCGTAATCTCCTCGAGGGTCAGGTTCCCGATCACGCTCGCTCCGCTTTCTTCCGGCCGCAGCTTGAAATCCTCCCGCAGCAGCTGCGTGATCACCTCGAGGTCCTCCGCGAGGAGGTTCGACTCCTCCTGCGCATGGAACTTTGCGATGTCCCAGCCCTCGGAGATGTAGTACATTTCCCTCAGGGTCGAGGACTTGCTCTCGCGAATCATGTCGCGAATGAACTCGAGGACGTGCATCGTCCGGAGGAGCATCAGGGCGCCTTTGAGCTTCTTCGCGCTCCGCACGCCCATCAGGCTGCCGTACTTCCACACCGCGTGCTTCGTGTCGAACCGGATGTTCGCCTTCGTACGGAGCGGGATCTTCATCTTCGGGACCTGACCCGTGTCGAGCTCCTCATAGATCTCCTCCGCGATCCCGTAGAGCGCATCGACCGCCTTGTTTGCCTCCGCGGCATTCGGGGACTTCGTCGGCTTCTTACTCATCATCGAGCGCCTCCTCCGTTTCATCGTAGTCGATCTCGCCCTCCTCCGGTGCCTCGGGCGCGGGGGCTTCGGCCTCCTCTTCCTCGAAGTCCGCGTAGTTCATCTCCCAGTCCCCGGGCAAGGGCTCCGCGCCGATCACGAGGCCCGGGTTGATGCCGCTTACGTAGACCTCGGACTCATCGTACTCCGCCTCGTCGAGCCCTTCGAGGACGAACGAGACGGATCCTTTCTGCACGGAGTCGATCCGCTTCAGCTCCCACGTAATCTTCCCGTCATCGCGCACTTCGGCGGGCTTCGGCTCGAACCCTTTCGCCTCTATCCCGCGCGGGAGGAGGAGGTGGAGGTTGAGCTTCTTCCCGGCGGACGTAAAGTTGTGGACGTTGATCGTGACCGTGTGCCGTTTCTGTTTCTTTTCGTACGCGATCTCCTCGTCGATCCAGACGACGCCCATGATCTTGGTGATCGTCGCGTCCAGGGAAGGGACCTTCTTGTCCACGATCTTCGCGGACTTCTCCGCGATTCGGGGCAGGATGAGCTGGACGATTTCGAACTTCTCTTTCGTCTTCGCGCGGTGCGCCTTCTTCGTCAGGTGCGTCTTGAGCCGACGCCCGCATTCCTTCAGCGCGAGGTCGAGCTCCGTCATAATCTCGTCGACCGTCGCGACCGCCTCCTTCGCTTCGGAGGTGTAGGGCACCTTTGTCGAGCAGACGTGGACGAGGACAATCGCGGGGCCGAACGGAAGGCCCGCGCCGCCGCGCTGCTCGAGCCCGTACCGCCGCCAGTCGACGTTGGCGACGGCCTGCGTGAGAGCGCATCCGCCAGCCTGGTAGAGGAGAGGCACGCGGTTCGCGAACCGCAGGACTTCGGCTGATTGGTCGGGCGGTAGGTCGCCACCGTAGACGATGCCGACCTCGACTTGGAACGGATTCCCTGAGTACACTGCCGGGTCGCGAGTCAAGGGCGGCGCATAGAACTCTGGCCGCAGGCTGCCGAGGACGTTCTTGAGGCCGCGCTTGATGAGGCGCTCGCCGATCGGGCTCAGGCAGTCCGTCGGCGGGGACATCAGCTTCGCGGACTGCATCGCCTCGTGCAGCGCCTTCGCCTGCTCGAGCACCAACGATCTCGGCTTCGCGTCCGGGTCGAGGCGCGCGGCCTCGCAGATTTCCTTCGCGACCCGAGACGACACCCGGACGAATTCCTCCTCCAGGAACGCCCCGAGCTTGTACGATTTCGTCTCCTTCATCATCGCCATCAGCGTGCCGAGCTCGATCCCGTGAGGATGGGGCGGGATCTCCTTCGTCTTCGGAGGGAGGTCCTCCGTCGCCCGCTCGAAGACCACCGTCTCACCTTCCGGCGGCTGGTAGGCGATGCGCGCGTGAGGATTCACGATCGCCGTCGCCTTCAGGTACTCCAGAACCGACTGTTTCCCTCCGACGAAGCGGCCTTTGAGCGGGATCTCGATCCGGGTGCCGTGCGAGCGCTCCCAAACGACGAAATCTTCCGAGACGATATGCGGGCGGTTCTTCTTCGTGTCCAGGATGAGTTCGATCTCGTAGGCGACATCCTGTTCCTGGACCTTCGAACGGATCTTCGTCGGCTTGCCGGTCGTGATCTGGCCGTACATGACCGCCCCTGAAATCCCGAGACCTTGCTGGCCTCGCCGTTGGGCGCGACTGAAGAATCGGGATCCGTATAGCAATCGCCCGAACACGTTGGCGACCTCCTTCTTCACGATGCCCGGCCCGTTGTCCTCGACCACGACGAGGAATTCGTCCTTGTCGGTCTTGCGAACCTCGACGAAGATGTCGGGGAGGATGTCCGCATCGGCGGCGGCGTCTAGGCTATTGTCAACGCCCTCTTTCACCGCGGTGAGGAGGGCCTTCGTCGCCGAGTCGTATCCCAGGATTTGCTTGTTCCGCTCGAAGAACTCGGAGACGCTGATCTCGCGCTGCTTCTTCGCGAGTTCCTCTGCGATCGATGTGGATGGCATGCAATCACACGATACAGTTCACGAGAACGCGAGGCGTTCCCATCCCGGAGCCCCGCATGTTTCGGAGTGCCATTTAAGGTTTCCTGAAAGAACGTGCGCGGACGATTCTATGGAGGGAGAGGCTATCAACCTGCCGGCCGGAGGTGAGCGAAAGTGCGCGATGGCGGATGCCTTCAGTCCTCGAAGACCGCGCCGCACTTCGGGCACTTCTCGTCGTCCTCGCCGACGTCGGCGCCGCAGTTCGTGCAGGTGAACGCGGCGGCCTTCGACGCCTTGCCGCCCGCTTCCGTCGGTTTCTCGACGGCCTTGTTCCCGGGTTCCGGCACGGGCTTCTCCTTCGGGATTTCCGTCCCGAGCATCCGCGTCCGGTTGTCCCTCATCCGTCTCGTGTACCACCACATGAAGAGGATGACGAAATAGAAGAGCGCCGGGAAGGTCATCGAGAGACCCGTATAGTACGTGAAGAACCCGTAGAACGCGGTCCCGGACGCGGTGATCGGGCCGAAGTCGGACGACGTGTAGGTCCAGTTCCCGGCGTTGTCCGTCACCGAGAACGCGTACCCGTAGATCGATCCGCCGAGCGGGAGGGTTGCCACGTACCATGTGCCGTCCCGGGTGTTCGTCGAACTGTTCGGCCCCGGGCTGTAGGCCATTGGGAAGGACGGCTGGGACCCCGAAACGCCTTCGATCACGGTGAGATTGAGGGAGACGTTGTACGTGGAGTAGTTGCCGTCCACCGTCGTGATGAGCCTCACGCGGAACGTGAAGTCCCGGCCCGGATCCGCGTGGTATGGCGACACGGTGCCGTTCTCCAGCGCCATCGTCGGGGCCGAGGACGGGACCGACGCGCTGCTCAACTCGACCGGGTCGCTCTGCGCGAGGAGCGCCTGCGTCTGCATGGCTCCGGCGAGCAACGTCGCGATGACGAAGATGGGCAGCGCGTTCAGCGCGAAATGCCGCATCCGCCGCTCGCCGAAATAGTACGGGATGAGGAAGACGCTGAACGGCATGAGGAACAGGATCAGGCACGCGAGCGCGCTCGCCGTGAGTACGTAGAGCTGCGCGACGAGTGCGATCAGGATCGCCACATAGACGACCCGGAACCAGCGCGTCCCGCGGAACTTGCGGAACTTCGTCCAGAGGTACGCCAGGGCCTCCTGAGAGGTCACGGAACCGCGCGATGCGGGCGACTCGATAAATAGTTATGCCGCAGCGCCTGGAGACACGCTCCTCCATTCGAATTTCGTGGCCGAACGTTCTTATAGACTCCGAAAAATAGTGCGGGCCTTCCGCCCGGAGGCGGACGATGAAACAAGTCGTCGTGGCAATTGGCGGGAACGCGCTCCTGCCCGTCGGCGAAGCGGGGGACGCGGCGAGCCAGCGCCGGCGCATCGAGACGACGTCCGCGCGGCTCGCGGAGCTCGTCCAAGCGGGGTACGACCTCGTCGTGACGCACGGGAACGGGCCCCAGGTCGGCAACATCCTCGTGCAGAACGAGGAGAGCCGCCATCTCGTGCCGGCGATGCCCCTCGACGTCTGCGGCGCGGAGAGCCAGGCGCAGATCGGGTACCTGCTCGCTCAGGCGCTGCGGAACGAGTTCGCGGACCGAGGCATCGACCGCGACGTCGCGTGCGTCGTCACGCAGGTGCTCGTGGACGCGGACGACCCCGCGTTCGCGAATCCAACGAAGCCGATCGGGCCGTACTACGCCCGCGAGGACGAGATCATCGTGAAGCGCGCGAAGGGCTGGAAGATGGCGTCCGACCCGCGGGGCGGGTGGCGGCGGGTCGTGCCGTCGCCGCATCCGAAGGACGTCGTCGAGAGGGACGTCATCATGCGGCTCGTCGGGAACGGCGACGGACGCGTCGTGATCGCTGCAGGCGGCGGCGGGATCCCCGTCGTCCGGAGGGGCTCTCGCCTCGTGGGCGTCGAGGCGGTGATCGACAAGGACCTCGCGGCCGCGGTCCTTGCGCGCGCGATCGGATGGAAGCACCTCGCGATCGCGACGGACGTCCCCCAGGTCGCCCTCGATTTCGGCAAGCCGACGCAGCGGTTCCTCGAGCGCCTGACGATTGCGGAGGCGAAGAAGCACCTCGCCGCGGGCCAGTTCCCTCCCGGGAGCATGGGCCCGAAGGTCGAGGCGGCGATCGAGTTCCTGCAGGGAGGCGGGGAGCGGGTCGTCATCACGGATCTCGAGCACCTCGGGCCCGCGGTCGACGGGAAAGCCGGCACCCGCGTCGTGCCGAAGTAGCTCGCCGCGAAGGGGTCGCGGCCGGAAGGAATCCGGACCCGTGGTAACGGGAGACGAATCTTTTTGCGCCGGCCTTGATTGACACCGCATCGGCATGGCGACGCTCGAGGAGCAGATCCTGTCCATCGAAGACGAGATCCAGCGGACGCCGTACAACAAGGCGACGCAGCATCACATCGGCAAGCTGAAGGCGAAGCTCGCCCGCCTCAAGGACGAACAGGAAACCCGCCGGCTCAAGTCCGGCGGGGGCGGCCCGAGTTACGCGGTCAAGAAGAGCGGCAATGCGACGATTGGGCTCGTCGGCTTCCCGTCCGTCGGCAAGTCGACCTTGCTCAACCAGATCACGGACGCGACGAGCGCCGTCGCGGCGTACGACTTCACGACCCTCGATGTGATCCCGGGATTGCTGGAACACCGCGGCGCGAAGATCCAGGTCCTCGACATGCCCGGGTTGATCCGCGGCGCCTCGAAGGGCCGCGGCCGCGGGAAGGAGGTCCTGTCCGTCGCGCGCGCGTGCGATCTGATCGTGCTGATGATCGACGTCTTCGAGACCCATGTCGACGTCCTCGCGGAGGAGCTCCGGCTCGCGGGGATCCGGCTCAACGAACGTCCGGCGGACGTCACGCTCACGAGGGGCCGCCGCGGGGGCCTCACGATCAACGCGACGCTCCGGCTCACGCATCTCGACGAAGAGTTGGTCGCGGACATCTGCCGGGAGTGGGGCTACCTGAACGGCACGGTCGTCATCCGCCAGGACGTCACGGAGGACCAGCTGATCGACGTGCTGGCGGGGAACCGCGTGTTCGTGACGGCGTTCGTCGTCGTGAACAAGATCGACCTCGTGTCCTCGGATTACGTGAAGCAGCTCCAGTCGAAGCTGCCGGACTGGAGGCTCGTCCCGATCTCCGCGGAGAAAGGGGTCGGGCTCACCCGCCTCAAAGACGAGATCTACGAGACCCTCCGGTTCATGCGGATCTTCCTGAAGCCGCAAGGCAAGGAGGCGGACCTCGCGGACCCGCTGATCGTCAAGGCCGGCTCCGACGTCGGCATGGTGTGCGACGCAATCCACCGCGACTGGCGACGCCGCTTCCGGTACGCGAACGTGTGGGGACCGTCCGCGCAGTTCCCTGGCCAGAAGGTTGGCCTGGAGCACCCCCTCCAGGATTCCGACGTCCTCACGGTTGTCCTGCGGAAAGGGTGAGCGGACGCGGGCGTTCGTCACGGGCGGCCTTGGACCTCGCAGCGGTCGACATCGTCATCGATGCTTCGAAGGCGCGCACGGAACTCGGATGGAGTCCACGACCCTTCGCGGACCGCCTTCTGCAGACGATGGAATGGTACGTGGCTACGTACGGAGATCGGCGGGCCCCGCTCCCGACGAAGCCTCGTGGTGCTTCCGTGTGAGAGATTGTCACCCGCGTCAACGAATCAATCGGATGATCGCGCCTGCGCCGGCCGTCACCGTGGCGATCGGTTGAAGGAGAATCCACCCAAGATCGCCGCCTCCGTAGAAGAATAGGACGGGCATAGAAAACACGAAGCTCAATCCGCTTCCGACGAGGGCGAAGTAGAGCGTCCCCGCGGCAAGGAGGCGACCCTCCGGCCTCGGCCGGAGGAGGGCGACTCCGAAGAGGAGAACCAGCGCGAAGCAAAATGCCGTGAAGAATGCGAAAATGCTGACGAATAATGCCAGACGCGATCCGACGAGGCCGATCGCAGCTCCCGCGCAGATGAGGAGGGCACCGAAGCGATTGCGGTCGATGAGTTTCGTCCCGGCAAGTTCCGCTTCCGTCAGACGGCCAATCCCGGACCCGATGAGTGAGACTGTCATACCGACTACTCCCGCGGTGCCCAAGAGGACGGCGAGGTCTCCGATAAGGAACGGGCTGCCGAGAAGCCATATGATCCAGAGACTCGACATCCCTCCCAAGAACGCGAAACAGAGGCTCGCCGTGGCGAGGGATTGGCTTCGATGCCACCCTCCGACCGTCAGCAGCCCGAACAGCAAGACGAGAGCGAAGCACACGGCGGCTAAGAGCGCAGGCGCAAACAGGTAGAACGGAACGGACCCCGCGAGCCCAAGAAGGGCGCCGAGACAGGTCAAGCCTCCGGGAATTCGGGCGGGATTCACGTGAATCCTCAGATCACGCGAGTCGATGCATTCGACGCAGGTCCCCTTCAAAAGCCTTCAGTTCGTACGGGACGACGACCCCGGAGAGTTCCGTATTGAGCGGCAGGCCCTGGTCCCGCTTCTTTCTCCATACCTCGGCGTTGAAAGACACAATCCCATCCGTGAAGTCCGCGCGCGACGCCGGGATGCCGTCCCGAGGCATGGGGAAGCGCTCCGCGTGGATGCCGCCTCCGTACACGGCGCGCCAGATCTTGTCCGTGGAGAACGGCACGATCGGGGCGAGGAGCCGCAGCAGATCCCGGAGGCAGGCGTGGAGCGTCCACCGCGCCCCCGTGTCGCCCTCGTAGGCGCGGGCCTTCACCATCTCGACGTAGTGCGGCGCGAACAGATTCCAGACGAAGTCCCGACATCGGTTCGACGGGAGGAAAAGGTTCAGGTCTTCGTACGCGCCGCGGCAGGTCTCGACGAGGCGGTTCATCTCGGCGAGGATCCACTCGTCCGTGGGCTGGAGTTTCCCCGCCTCCGGCTCATCGAAGGAGGAGATGAACCGTGCGACGTTCCAGAGTTTCGTGACGAACTTCGCGGCGCCGCCGATCTTCGCCTCGCTGACGTTGAAGTCCTCCCCCGGATTCGTCTCGCCCGCGACGAAGGCCCGGATCGCGTCCGCGCCGTACTTCCGGATCAGGGGCCACGGGTCGATGACGTTGCCGAGGGTGCGGTGCATCGCGCGACCGCGGGCGTCGAGGCCGAGGCCGTGGATGAACACCCGATGGAACGGCTTCGAGCGGCGGACGACCCATGATTTGAGCGTCGTATAGTACAGCCACGTCCGGACGATCTCGCGGCCTTGCGGCCGCAAGGAGACGGGAAACGTCGCTGCGAAGAAGGCCTCGTCTTTGCCGTATCGGGTGAGGAAGAGGTTCGAAACGCTGGAGTCCATCCACGTGTCGAAGACGCGGTCCTCCCCGATGAACTCCTTCCCACCGCACTTCGGGCACTCGTCGAACGGAGCAGGGTCCTTCCACGGACGGTAGTACTTTCCCGGCGGCGGCGCGAGCGTCTCGCCGCACGCCTTGCAGTACCACAACGGGATCTCCGTGTGGTAGTACCGCCGTCGGGAGATCGGCCAGTCGATCGTCAGGCTGTCCATCCAATCCAAGAGGAGCTGCCGATGGCGCGTCGGCCGGAACTCCATCTCGTGCGCGAGGCGCCTCAGGTCGTCGCGGAACTCGAGCTGCTTCATGTACCACGCGTCCGAGGAGATGAACTCGATCGGGTTCAGGGAGCGCGAGCATGTCGGCGTCATGTGCTGGATCGGTTCGACCTTCTCCAGCGAGTCCGCGGCGCGGAGTTCCTCGATCGCCTTCTTGCGCGCGGCCTCGACCTTCAGGCCCTTCAGCGAGCCGGCGGCCGGCGTCATGCGGCCGGACTCGTCGATCGCCTTGACCGGCTCGAGGCGCAGCTCGCGGAACAGCGCGAGGTCGACCATGTCGCCGTACGAGCAGATCATCGCGGCGCCGCTGCCGAACTCCGGCTTGGCCATCGCGTGCGGGACGATCGGCACCTCGTGGCCGTAGAGCGGCACACGAGCCCGTTTCCCATGGAGGCCCGCGAAACGCGCGTCGTCAGGATGGACGATGATCGCCCGGCATGCGGCGAGCAGCTCCGGCCGCGTCGTGGCGATTTGGATCTCCCCGCCCGACGTCAGCGGGAACCGCATCGTCACGAGGCTCGACGGCCGCTCCTCGTACTCGATGTCCGCTTCGGCGAGGGGCGTCTCGCACACGGGGCACCAGAAGGTCGGCCGCTCGCCGCGGTAGAAGAGCCCTTTCGGCCAGAGCTCGAGGAAGATCGACTGGCTGTACGCGCGGTACTCGTCGGAGTCCGTGTAGTACGTGTGCGCGAAGTCCGCGGACATCCCGACGCGCGTCGCGAGCTCGAGCAATCCGTTTCCGATCTCCTCGATTTCCTTGCGGCACTCCGCGATGAACGCCTCGCGGTCCCATTTGTGGAGCGGCTTGCCGGTCTTCTTCTCGACCGTGCGCTCGATGTTGATCCCGTTCCGGTCGAGGCCGAACGGGAACAGGACGGCGCGTCCGAACATGCGCTGCGCGCGGGCGATCATGTCGATCAGGGAATACGCCATCACGGCGCCGACGTGCCAGGAGCCGCTCGGATACGGCGGCGGCGTGTCGATCACGTAGATCGGCTGGCCGGGCTGGGGGTCGAAGCGATACGAGTCCGGCTCCCGTCTCCAGAGGTCGAGGACTTCTTCCTCGATGGAAGGCTCCCACGCTTTCTCCGGGAGTTTCGCGTCGGCCATGCGCGTCTCGGCGGACAGCCCCGGAGGCCATAAAAGGATTGTTTCGGGGGCGACGCGAGTTGTTTCGCACACCCCACCGGAAGCCTGAGGACCTCCGTCGATATACCTCTACTTAGAGGTATAAACGATGGAAATCGGATGCGGCGCGCGGGTCCGCGACTTCGACGGGCGGCGGTACTTCTACTTCTGGCACTACGAGCGGACGAACGGTCGGTCGGCGCGCCACGAGGACTACGTCGGCCGCGTCGGATCGGATCGGGCGAAGCAGGAGCTGCTCCGCCGGATCGCGGCCTACCATCGGCGGGTCGAGCAAGAATTCGCGCGGCGCCGGGCCAAGATCGAGCAGGCCATCGCATCCGCGACCGCGGACGGGCGGCATACCGACACTTAGAGGTATATTCCCGCGGCGGCCTTCCCGAATCGCGGGTCACTCGATGTACCGCAGCGCCTCGGCGGGCGGGATGCGGGACGCGCGGATGGCCGGCTGCGCGGTGCACGCGACCGCCGCGACGGCCGTTCCCCCGATGATCACGAGCAGGTGCAGCCACGGGACGCTGAAGACGATGATGTCCGCGAAGTACACGACGTAGATCTTGTACGCGAAGACGATCCCCAGTGCCACACCGATCCCGACGCCCAGCACGGCGATGAGCGCGATCTCGACGAGGAACATGGACAGCACCATCCGTTGCGTGAAGCCGATCGCCCGCAGGGCGCCGATCTGCGTGCGCCGCTCGACGACCGCGCGGAGCGTGATGACGGCCAGGCCGGCGATCCCGACGAGCAGCCCCATCGCCAGGTACGCCTCCATGAGCGTGAGGACCTGCTGCGACGCGTCGAACGCCTGGCCGATCGCCTCGCGGATGTCGATCGTCTGGAGCCCGTATCCGAAAAATGTCCGTTCGAGGTCCGCGCGGAAGCCGGCGACGTCGGCCCCGGCCGCCATCTGGAAGAAGTACGCCGTGTACCGTTCCTCGACGGGGAACACGGCCCGGACGACGCCCTGGTCCACGAAGACGCCGGAGGTGAACTGCAGCGCCTGCTCGAGCACGCCGACGATCGTCAGGTTGACGCCGCGTCCCGCTGCGTCGAAGGCGCGGATGCGGTCCCCCGGGACGACGCGGAGGCGTCCCTCGTCCGGGGCGAACTGATTTGGCCCGGCCGCGCTCCGGTCGACGATCGCGAGGCTGCGGTTGTTCCGGAGGGAGAGCCAGACGTCCTGCCGGGTCGCCAGCGGCACGATCCGTCCGTCCGTCTCGTTGACGTACGACGGCAGGAAGCTGTAGAATCCGTACTGGTTGCTCTGGACGAGGAAGTTGTCGACGCCCCATAGAGTGTAATCGTACGAGCCGTTCCCGCCGATCGCCTGCACGCGCGCGGGCAGGACGCTCGCGCTCGCGGTGCCGTTCCAACCGCCGGCGAAGAGCGCCTCACTGAAGTTCGCCTCGAGCCGTTGCCGGAAGTCCGGGATCTCGCCGTACGATGTCGTGTACGCGATCACGTCGTATCCGCCGGACTGCTGCTGCACGAACGTGTCGAGGCTCGACTCCTGCAGCCCCTGGATCATCGAGATGAGCGTGACCATGAAGAGGATGAGCGAGAACATCGCGACCGTCATCCCGGTCCGGAAGCGCTTCTCCATCGGATACGAGATTGCCGTCCGGAGGACGGGCCGTCCCGTGCTCCGGTTCGCCCGCCAGAGCAACGCCCGCAGGAGCTCGCTCACGTTGAACACGGCGATCAGGATCCCCGACCCGACGAGGATGAGGCCCGTCATCACGAAGGCGATCGAGACGCTGTCCGTCGCTTCGTTGAGGAGGCCGACGGGCATCAGGATCCACACGAGGTTGAAGACGGATGCCAGGGTGAGGGCGGGACGTGCCCATCCCCGCGACGATGCGGCGACCCCCAAGCCGATGGCGAGGACCGGTGGGCCGGGGATCTTGCCCATGCCCGTGTTCGCCGCGAAGCCCCAGGCCGTCAGGAGGGCGCCGCCGACCGCCACGAGCGCGCCGACGATCGCGACCTCGCGCGACCGCTCCCGCGTCCCGGGTTCCGGCAAGTCGCGGATCGCCCGGACGATGTTCAGCCGGCTCACGCGCCACGACGCGAGGAGAATCGTCGCCCACGTCAAGGTGGCGCCCGCGACGAACGCCGTGACGACCGACGCGGGATCGAAGTGGAACGTCACGACGACGTCGCCGTGGGGCACGACCTTGTCGAAGAAGTACACCATCACGTAGCCGAGGCCCAGGCCCGCCAGGGCGCCGAGCGCCGCCGCGACGACGGCGTAGAAGGTCCCCTCGAGGGCGAACGCGGCCAAGAGGTCCCGCCGCAGGAAGCCGACCGCCCGCGTGATGCCGAGCTCCGGCTTCCGCTCCTCCGCAAGCATGACGAAGATGTTCACGATCAGCAGGACGCCCGCCAGGATGCCGAACGCGCCCATGACGAGGAACAGCTCCGTCGCGTCGCGGCCGACGCGCACCGCCTGGGCGACGTCGACCGCCTTCACCTCGCGTACGTTGAGGAAGAACAGCTGGAGTTCCGCGATGCTCAGGCGGAGGTCGTGCGTCACCCGGGCCGAGAGCGCTGCGCCGTCCGCGACGCCGCCGACGTTCGACACGCGGATGAGGTTGACCATTCCGGTCTCGTTGAACGCCGCTTGGGCCTGCCGGAGGTCCATGAACAGAATCGGGTCCCGCTCGTACGTCGCCTTGCCCTCGTCTCGCAGGATGTCCGCAACGATCACGTGGACGAGAGTCTGGTTCGTGGTGCCGTAGAAGAGCGTAAGGTCCTGCCCGGCCGTCGCGTTCAGGTCCGCCGCGGCGCGGCTGTTCGCGTAGACTTCCCCGGTCGCGAGATCGTCGACGTCGACGGACCGCCCGCCCGTCGTCGTGAGCCGCCCGAACGCGGCCTCGTGCGTCGCGTTCAGGCCCATGACGGTGATCTGCTGGTTGCCCTTGTTGCCCGCCACGTTCCGCACGGGCATCGTCTTGAGGAGCGCCGGCGCGAGTCCGTCGATCGGCGTGGACCGGACCGCGAGTTTGGTCGCGATCTGCGTGTAGTTCGCCTCGGGGAACGAGAACAGCTGTCCGTTGAATTCGTTCGAGACGAGTTCGTCCACCGCGCCCAACCGGACGTAGACGTCCTCGAGGAAGATGTAGCTCAGCGTGTCCCCGACGACGAGGCTCGAGGAGATGATCGCGGTCCCGACGAGCAAGCCGGCGACGACGATCGTCACGCGCGACTTGCGCCGTCCGATGTTCCGCACCGCGAGCCGCGCGAGCAGCGGCCGCAGACCGATGACGACGCCGAGGAGGACGAGGCCCGAGAGGATCGCGAGGACGGACGCGTCCGGGAGGGCCACGGCCTCACGCCCCCCGCGCCTCGTCGACAACCTGCCCGTTCCGCATGCGGAGGATGCGGTGGGCGCGCGAGCTCACGGTCGAGTCGTGCGTCACGACGACGAGCGTCTGCCCTTGCCCGCGGTTCAGCCGTACGAGGAGGTCCATGATCTGCGCGGACGTCTCCGAGTCGAGATTCCCCGTCGGTTCGTCCGCCCAGACGATCGCGGGGTCGTTCACGAGCGCGCGGGCGATCGCGACGCGCTGCTGCTGTCCCGCGCTGAGCTGCGCGGGCTTGTGGTCCGCCCAGCCGTCCAGCTCGACATCCTCGAGGATCGCGAGCGCCTTCCGCCGGGCTTCACGCGCGGGGGCCCTCGCCACGAGGAGCGGCAGCTCGACGTTCTCCACGGACGTCAGGACCGGGAGGAGGTTGTATGACTGGAACACGAAGCCCATCCGGCGGGATCGGTAGCGGCTCTTCGCGTCGTCGTTCATCGCCGCGAGCGACACGCCTTCGATGCGCACGTCGCCCGACGTCACGTCGTCGAGGCCCGAGAAGCAGTTCAGGAGGGTCGTCTTGCCGCAGCCCGACGGCCCCATGATTGCGACCATCTCACCGCGTGCGATCGCGAGGTTCACGCCGCGCAAGGCGTGGACGTTCACGGCACCGGAGTTGTAGATCTTGTGAACATCGACCGCGCGGATGATCGCGTCGTCCGCCATGCGCGCGCTTTCGATGAAAGGCGGCGTATTTAGCGTTTCGTTACGACGCGGTCCCTACTCCGGCCGCGCGGCGAAGAAGTTCAGCCGCCACGTGTCCACGATGCCGGCCTCCGTCGTGAGGGGCCTGAGCCGCTCCGCGAGGTCCGCGTCGAAGGCCGTCCGGTCCGCCGGCGACATCTCATGCAACTCGCGTTCGTACCAGCCGTACGACGCTCCAAAGGCGACGAGGTCGTCGACGCGGCCGAATCGCACGGGGAAGTCCTTCGACGTCGCCTCCCGGTGCTCGAAGCCCGCAGTGGCGAGGGCCTTGAGGACCGCGTTCGGATCGCCGAGCGCCTTCGCCTCCGGATCCGTCCGGACGAGGCGCACCGCTTCCCTCACCGAGGCGAGGTCCTTCGACGGGGCCCGCGTGCCGTGCGTATCGAGGAGTTCCCGCAGCGCCGCGAAGGACGGATTCGGATCTGTCGGCCACTCGCTGAAGACGAACCGGCCGGTCGGCTTGAGGACCCGATGGACCTCCTGGAAGACGCGGTCGTACCCGAGGGCCGGGATCCCGAGGTTGCTCGCGGCTCCGTCGAACAGCTTG
>DASWDU010000021.1 GCA_036395115.1 Thermoplasmata archaeon
AATCGCGCCGAACGCGGCGACCGTGCCGAGCCAGACCACCAGTACGACGCCGAAGAACCTCCGCCCCCAACGGCGTTCGGACTCAATGCGGGCGTTAGATATCGGCTCTCCCCCGGGTCGCGATGCCGAGGCTAACCCCGCGTTGGGGTAATAGCCTTGATTGAACATTCATCGAAAGGGTAGCGACTACCTTAATAGTAATCCAGAATCCGGGCCTGGTTGGATGGCGGTTCGGGTGAGCCGCAGGTCCCGCGGCGTGAGCCGATCGCCGCACCGCAATCCGCGACCCGGCCCGGTCGATACGAACCGAAGATTTATCGGAACGTCGTTTGTGGGCGGTCCCGGGGAGAACGATCGTCGCAGAGACGACGGACGGCTGGTTCGTCCGGCACGCCGCGATCCTGAAGACCGCCTTCCGGGTCACGTTCGGCGTGATCTGGGGACTCGACGCCGTGTTCAAGTTCGATCCCGCGCTCGTCGGCGCCTTCCCCCAGATGATCGCGGACGCCGGCGAGGGTCAGCCGGCGTGGCTCCAAGGATGGTTCTCGTTCTGGGCCGGTGTGACGGCGAGCCAGCCCGCCGTCTTCGTCTACGGCACGGGAATCCTGGAGCTCGCCCTCGCGTTCGCCCTCGTCCTCGGGTTCATGCGGAAGCTCGCGTACACCGCAGGCGCCGTGCTGAGCCTGTTCATCTGGGCCGTGCCCGAGGGATTCGGAGGGCCGTACGGACCGGCGTCGACGGACATCGGCACGGGGATCGTGTACGCGCTCGTGTTCCTCCTGCTCATGGAGCTCAACGCGACGTACGGTGCGAGCCGGTACAGCCTGGACGCCGTCATCGAGCGCCGCTGGCCCCGATGGGCGCGGTTGGCGGAGTTCCGAGGAACGACGGTCCGAACCGGGTCTCGTCCCGGTTCCTGAGGCGCCGGTCTCACGCGCCGTCGCAGGCGATCGAAGGGAAAGCGTATATACATTTTCAGGAATACATGTATACATGACAACCTTACGCCTCACCGAACTTCAGAAGAGGAAACTACGAAAGGCTTCTGAGATTCTCGAGGCGGTCACCGGGAGGCGCTTCCCCCATGGCGATGCGGTAGAAGCCCTCGCCGAGTTCGCCCTCCGGCATCGGGAACTCCTCGCTGAGGAATCGACGGAATTCGAGGCCGTCCCCGAAGAGGATCCGTTCTTCGACCTCTCGATCGTGTTCGACATGGGCCGCACGGACGCGCGCACGATCGACCGCCTGCTGTACGGGAGGAAGTGATTGCCGGAACACGCCTTCGTCGACACGAGCTTCCTCGTGGCGCGGTTCAATCGGAGCGATGCTCGCCACCGAGCCGCCCGACGCATCCTCGAGGGGATGAGGCAGCCCGGGGCCGTGGTCTATCGGCTCGTGTTCAGCGACTACGTCTTCGATGAGAGCGTGACGACGATTCGGTTCCGGACGGGACGCCACGAGATGGCCGCCACCGCCGGTCGTGCCATGCGGGACTCCCGCACGCTCCACCTGATCCGGGTGGAGCCTCCGGTCTTCGAAGCCGCTTGGCGACTCTTCCTGGACAGGAAGGACAAGGAATGGTCGTTCACCGACTGCACATCCTTCGTCCTCATGGAGAGCCTGGACATCCGGAAGGCGTTGTCCTTCGACGACAACTTCCGGCAAGCCGGCTTCGCCATGTTGCCATAGGCGGTCGCCGCGTTCGGCGGCTGGGTACGAGTTCGCAATCAACCGTCCACGACATCCTGTCCTGTGCGGTGAAAGGAATGGTATGTAAACCATCAGATACTCAGAGCGGTATCTGTGGTATCATGCCAACCGTCGTGACGATTGACAAGGCCGGGCGGATCGTCGTCCCGAAGGAGACCCGAGAAGCCCAACACATTCGGCCGGGGACGAAGTTCCTCCTCGTCGAGGGCGCCGACGGACGGATCTGGCTCCAGCGGCTTGACGCGGAGGAGCTCGCACGCCGAATCCAGGGCGAAACCCGCGGTGTGAACCTCGATGCCATCATCGCGAAAGTCGAACGCGAGGTTGAGGACCTCACCGCGAAGCGATATCCAGCGGCGCGCCCGCGATGACCCGGGAGGGCCCGCGACGTGGCGGCCGATCGTCCGTGACTTCGGAGACCTTCACGGTCGTGGGCCTATCCGGTATACAATCGTGAGCGGTATACAGAGGTTTTGAATCCGGTTGCGTCATCCGTCCCCCGCTTCCTGCTCCTCACCGTCCCAGGCGTCGTCTTCGACCCGATCGGGTTCGCGGTGGTGTTCCTCGTCGTGCGCCTTCGCCGGAAGTCAGCGGGGCCGGCCGGGATGATGGCGGGTCCTTTTCCTGCGCAAGCGTTCCCCCGGATCTGCCCGAGATGCGGGCTCCCCAATCCTCCGGACGACGCGTTCTGCTCGCAGCAATCGACGAACCGTTCGGGTTCTGTCACAAATCGGGTGATGGAATCACGCCCATTTGCAACTCCACTCCGCTCGGCTCCTCCCGTGCGCCTCCTCCTTCTCGGAGGAGGTCGTAGAGGGGACTCACGACGTCATGGCGGAGGGCACCGGGCCGGAACCGTACGGCCCTTGCCAAGGCCCCGTTCGAGGCCAAGGCGGTTT
>DASWDU010000022.1 GCA_036395115.1 Thermoplasmata archaeon
AGACCATGAGCGCGTTGAAGAACGTCCCCGAGATCCAGGAGATCATCGGCACGACCGGAGATTCGGACATCGTGGCCCGCATCAGCGCGGACCCCCGCGAGAACCTCCTCGAGTCCGTCGTGACGAAGGTCCAGGGCATGCCCGGCGTGCTCTCAACCGAGACGCTCCCGGCGTTCTCGAAGTTCTGAACATCGACGCATGGACGAGCCCACTCGGTTCGTCCCTTTTTCGTTCGCGACTCATTCGGCTGGCGCACTATCCACCGTGACAATCTGCGCGGAATGCCACCGAGCTCCTACGCGTTCTTTGCTCGACCGAACCGTGTCGTTTCGCATACCTCCAAGATAGGTATATGTAGTTGATTGTATCTTTCGTAATGTGGACATCGCACTGGACTCCGACGTAGTGATCAAGATGACAAAAACCTCATTAAAGGAAGCCGTAACCTCTGCGTTCACGGTGTGTCTGCCTCCAGAGGTCCACGTGGAGTGTGTCGAACAGGGCAAACAGGGAGGCCATCCCGACGCGTTGAGAGTGGAGGAGAACATCAAGCGACGGAGAATTCATGTCCGGGGCACCCGTAAAACTGGCCCTGCGGAAACGATCGTAAGGAACTTGAGTTTGAAAGGTGGCGAAGCCGACCTGGTTCGGCTCCATGCGTCGGGTGGCGTGGAAGTCGTTGTGAGTGACGACCGCAGGTTCCTCAATGTTCTCCAAACTCTTAGGATTCCGTTTGCCACCTCGAGTTCTCTCATCGTTGCGCTAGCCAAACGGGACCGGATCGAACGAGGCGAGGCACTCGGGTACCTGGAGAAGCTCGCAGAGTACATTAGCGAAGAACAATATGCAGAAGCCAGGGCAGCCATCCAGGCAGAGAGACCATGAGCGCGGTTCGCAGTCTGCGGATTCCCGAGAGGCTCCTCAAGACCGTGCAAGAGGTTGCGCGTCGGGAGCACTTGGACGAGTCGACCGTCACTCGCCAGCTCCTTGCACTCGGAGCGACTGAGTATGCGGTTCGCCTCTATCGTGAGGGCAAGGTCACCTTGAGAGACGCCGCGGAACTCGCAGACACCACCGTTCGGGGAATGATCGACATTCTCTTAGACCATGGAGTGAAGGGCAACGTCACAGCGAGTCAGGAGAGGAAGGCGATCGAGTTCGTGCTGAGCAAGATGTGAGCGTCGGTGTTGTTCGTGGTGAAGCCGCGCACCTCAAAGAAAATGTCGAGGGGACTTGACAAGACGCGGGCGGAAGACGAAACGCTCCGCGAGAGCCCAGCTAGGCCAAGGGACGTGATCAGGAGACGGACCCATCGACCTCTCTCGGACTTCGCAGGGATTCTCAGCCTTTCGGCAGCTGAGGAAATGAGGAAGACAATCGACCAAGCCCGCAAGGAACGGGAACCATTCGACCGCAAGCGCTTGGAAGAGTTGGCGGAAGCCTTCAATCGTCTTGACGATGACGTTGTCCCGAAAACGACAAGGCGAAAGGCTAAGTCTACGCAGTCACGAGGACCGTCCGAGTCGAGTAGCAAACATACGAAAAGAAGCACCTGAGACGATCTGCCAGGATCATCCGCGTGCGGGCCAGCGGGGAGAGTCTAACGGACTTCGCCTCATGTGCGCAAAGGATTGAGTAGTTGTGTGTTATTATACCACACATGGCCGACCGTGCCCAGCACCTCGCCCAGTACGCAGACTTCAAGAAGGGCGCCGACCTCGAGGTCAACCCGCCCCAGCTACGCGTCGAGGCGATCTTCTTGGCCATGTTCCATCTCATCGACGCGTGCGCTGCATTGCGAAACGTCCACATCAACAAACATCAGCGGGTCCGCTACGAGCTCGAGCGGAATCGCGCCATCTTTGGCAATCGGACCGAGGAGGTCTGGCTGTCCTTTCAGGACCTTGAGACGCGGCTGCGGCCCAAGTTCGTGTATGGAAAGAGGTGGCGCCCGGATGACTTCAAGGCCGCGTTCGAGAAAGCTGCAAGGATCGAGGAAATCTGCCGGGAGGTCCTGCGATGAACCCCGCCAAGTTCGACGGGTGTCTCCGGGAGGTTCGCCTATACCTCGCGGAGCGGCACGAAGTGGGGTCCGCTCTCCTGTACGGGTCAGTCGCCGTCGGTACGGCCGGAGCCGACAGCGACTTCGATCTGCTAATCGTCGCTCCTCGGGATGTCCACGAGGATCTCGCACGGGACCTATTCCGAATCGGGGCGCGTCACGACGTCACCATCAGCCCGTACCTCGTTGAGCGGCCGGAGCTTGACGCTCTCGATCCACAATTCCTGGAAGCCGTCACACGAGATGGCGTTGCGATTGTCGGGGAGGCCTTGGATCCCTCCATCCGACAGCTTCGGATGGAGCCGTATCAGCTGGTCACACTGCAGCTGGACCGGCTGCCTCAGGGAAAGAAAGTGGCGCTCTCCCGGGATCTATACGGATACGAGTCTGTGAGGAAGTACAAACGCAAGACGTATCGGAGCCGTAGACAGGGCTTCGTCGAGGAAGTCGGAGGACGGAAGCTGGGAAGGGGAACCTTCCTGATCCCCGCCCGGTCTTGGCCGCAGCTGGAGGCCCTCCTGCGGAGGCGTGGTGCGGAAAGGTGGGCCTTTACGGTATGGGTCCAAGCTACCTCGTGACGCGGCCCAGCCGTGCAGCGAACCGTGGAACGAGACCAGTCGACGGACGCCGGGCAGGCGTTCGATTGACAGACCCGAACCGTAGCAAACATACGAATGGACGCCTCGGAGACAATCTGCATATAGCGTTAGGCTGCACTATAGCCTGATTACAGCCACTTTACTGGAGAACGCCACAGACCGATTTTGGTTATTTCCGCCGTGTAGCAATCCGTTCCAGCCCCGATATTTCCTCAAGCCGCCGTCGCACGGCATCGGCGATGAACTCGGCCCTTGATCGAAAGCCGAACGCCTTCCGGCTCACCAGGCGATCGATTTCGCTCATCAATTCTTTCGGCAGGCGAACGCTCAGGTAATCCTCGTCGGCCATGGTCCCCCGAACTCCCTCAGAGTCATGAATGTTGCATTCGTGTACATGCAGTATAACTGCACAGAGTAGAATGATGCGTGCATGAGCCATATACGCAACTATGCCGGAGAACAACTGGGATCTCGACCCACCTTTGATCAAGGAGTTTGTGTCGTTAGCCATTGCGGAAGGACTCCGTCCGAGTTCACTGGACCAGGGACGTGGCGTCCTTATTCGGTACAGTCAGTTCCTTCGCGAACGGTTCAATCTGGACCTGACGACCGCGGGCTGGAAGGAGTTCGCAGCCTACAAGGGCCACTTGGCCCAGTCGGGAATCGCGAGGACAACTGCCCGCGGCTACCTCAGCTACATCATCACGTTCTACCGCCTGAAGGCTCAGGGTACGCAGGATCCACAGCTCCTCGAGCTCTTCACGAAGCTAAACGCCATCGGAATGCCGCGTAAGGCGAAATCTGTGAAATGGACGCCCTTCGCCCCGGAGGTCCTCACTCGGGTTCTCGAGGTCGCGAAAGCTCAGGCGTTCGTCGGTGAGGGTCTTCGAGCGGTCCCTTCGGAAGACTACGCCCTCCTGATGACGCTACTCTACACGGGCGGAAGGGCGCAGTTTTACGGGTTGCGGGTGAGCGACCTCGATTTCGATCGAATGGAGATCAAAGCCATCGTCAAAGGCGGGAAGCCGGTCACGATCCCGTTGCACCCGACACTGGCGGACCTGCTGAGGGAGCATCTCGCCTCGCGATCCTACCAATCGGAATCCCTGTTTCGGTACGGGAAGGATTCCGGCAGTCGAACAGGCCAGAAAGCGAACCGTCAGAACGCGTGGCGAGCCTGCAAGCGTATCCAGGAGGCTGCAGGTCTCGCAGAGAGCGTTCATCCCCACCGGTTCCGGAAGACCACCGCAACCATGGGGAAGAGGCTGGGGTTGGATCCGCAGTTTCTTCAGGCAATCCTCGCCCACGAGAGCGTCACGATGACGCTGGACCGATACGCGGAGGTCGAGCTCGACGATGTGAAGAGGGAGTTCGCCAAGCTGGACCTGTGCAACGGTCAGGTGGCCTCCACGCAGCCAGCTCAGGCGGAACTCATTGAACATCTGAAGAAGCAAGCTCCGCGAGGTAAAGAAGGTGCGTGGAGCATGATCTTGGATGGCCTGAGCACAATCTTGCGGGAGGGAGCATGATGGCGCAGATTGGAGCAATATCTCGCGGCCGGCGACGCGCCACGAAGACGATCGTCCTGACGGTGCCGGGGGAACGGGAGCCGGAAGTCTACTCGGTCTGCTCGGATGTGTTTGAGATCCTGGGGAAGATGCTCGCCACAAACCAACTGTCGAGTTCGTTCGGGGCAGGCCCCCGATTCGAGTACGACGAGGTTCGATTCCTCCTGAGGCTTCTTGGTGCTGAGCGCCCCATCGCGAGGCAGAATGAATTGGAACCTGTGGAGCTTTGGATCTCCGGTTACTAAAGCGGATTTGCCCATACACATAGCTGCCGGAGCTTCGGATAAGCGTCCGCTCGGTGGAGTGCGGTTACGGAGCAATTCGCCAGGTTTCTTCCTCTACCCCCCGTTAGCTCGCGGTGAACCGATCTGGTCGAACTTGAAGAGCCGCGCCGCAAGAGTGATAGGTAGGGGACGCGCATCCCCTGGAATTGTCATGCCCTCTCTGCCGGACGAGGCAAGGACGCGAAAGGACTTCATTGACAAGGCCCTTCAAAAGGCTGGATGGGACCCTATAACGGCTTTCATCCCGGGAGGTAGCCTTCGGGACGGTACCGTTGAGGAGTACCCAACGGCGTCGGGTCCTGCCGACTACGTCCTTTTCAGCAAGGGTCGACCGCTCGCGGTTGTCGAGGGAAAGAAGCTAGCTGTATCACCTCAGAACGTTCTGGAACAGGCAGAGCGGTACGCCCGTACATTCCAAGGTGGTCCTTTCCAATTCGGACCCCATCGCATTCCCTTTGCTTATTCCACTAACGGTATGACCTTCTGGTTTCGCGATCTCCGCCAGAGTGACAGCCGTTCCCGACAAGTTTCGGGTTTCCACCCCCCCGCAGCGCTTGACGAAATGCTTGGACGTGACACAGAAAGATCTGAGAAGTGGCTTGAGCAGTCCACCGTTGACCTACCACGGTTGCGCCCGTACCAAAAGGATGCGATTGTGGCCATCGAGGAGGCCCTGCTCGATGGTCGAAGGAAGATGCTCGTCGCAATGGCCACAGGAACTGGGAAGACAGTGACGACGATCGCCCTGCTCTATCGACTCCTCAAGTCAGGATACATCCGTCGAGTCCTCTTTTTGGTCGATCGACGCGCGCTCGCCGCCCAGGCTGCCTCCGAGATGGCGGCCTTCGAACCCGAGCCAGGCCTGAAGTTCGATCGGATCTACGAAGTCTACAGCCATCGCTTCCATCGGGAGGATTTCGACGAGAACCTGAAGTTCAATCCAAGGGAACTTCCCGCACATTATCTGACCGAGCCCAAGCCTGGTAGCTCATTCGTTTACGTCTGTACCATCCAGCGGATGCGAATCAACTTATTTGGCCAACCCGAGGACACGTTTGGCCAGAGCGGGGACATTGATGAGGATTCAGAGGCGGGAAAATTGGACATCCCCATCCATGCGTTTGATTGTATCATAGCCGACGAATGCCATAGGGGATATACCACACTCGAGGAGGGGAAGTGGCGCGAAGTCTTAGACCACTTCGACGCCGTCAAAATTGGGCTGACGGCGACTCCTGCTGCCCACACTAAGGCGTACTTCCAGGACATCGTGTTCCGTTATGACTACAATCAAGCCGTGCGAGATGGATATCTCGTCGACTACGACCCTGTGACCATACATTCGGATGTCCGCATGAACGGAGTATTCTTGAAGCCTGGGGAAGAGGTGCAGCTCGTTGACACACTCACAGGAAAGATTGCCTACGACGTCCTCGAAGACGAGCGTGAGTTCGACACGTCAGAGATTGAGAGAAAGGTGACTTCGCCCGACAGCAATCGCAAGATCGTTCAAGCCTACCTTCACCATGCTTTGGAGCACGAACGAGTGTATGGTCGTTTTCCCAAGACGATTGTCTTTGCGGTGAATGATCTTCCACATACGTCTCACGCAGATCAGCTGGTCAACATGCTACGGGATGAGTGCCGTCGGGGCGATGATTTCGTGAAGAAAATCACAAGCAATCCGAACGTAGATCGTCCGCTGCAACGGATTCGAGAATTTCGAAATCGGCCAGCACCCGCAATTGCGGTAACCGTGGACATGCTCACCACGGGCGTGGACATCCCCAGCGTAGAGGCGCTCCTATTTGTTCGACCGGTCAAGTCGCGGATTCTGTTTGAACAGATGGTGGGTCGGGGCACGAGGAGGTGCGAGGATCTGCAGAAGAGCCACTTCGTTGTGTTCGATGCAGTTGGGGTCCTCGACTATTTCAGGAACGCCAGCGATCTCATTGTGGAGGATCCTTCGAGGCCGCCACGACCGCTTCGTGCTGTCATCCAAGAACTATACGACAATAAGGATTCGCTGTACAACTTACAGGTTCTCGTCCGGCGACTCCAAAGGATCGCGAAAGAAGTGTCAGGCGAGGGCCGTGAGGAGTTCTCCCAATTCATCCCGGAAGGGGACCTCGCTTCATTCGCTCGGCGTTTGCCGGACCTCTTGAGGGGTGACTGGACGGGCACCTTGGCGCTCCTTAGGAACAAAGCGTTTCAAGAAATCTTGGAGAACTATCCCAGGGCGCCTCGCACATTTCTCGTGGCGCTAGGCGCTGAAGACGTCGTCAGCTCGAT
Source organism: Thermoplasmata archaeon (assembly GCA_036395115.1). Taxonomy (NCBI): domain Archaea; kingdom Methanobacteriati; phylum Thermoplasmatota; class Thermoplasmata; species Thermoplasmata archaeon. The sequence continues at coordinate 6,806 of DASWDU010000022.1, forward strand.
GTATCACTTTCGCACCGCGGACGGCCGTGAACTGAAACCTGAGGACTATCTTCAGGCATTCGAGCGTTTTGTAAGAAAAAACCCAGAACGGATCGAGGCTCTCGAAATCCTCCTTGACCGGCCTCGGGAATTTGACACCCGTTACCTGGCGGAGTTGAGGAAGAAGCTCGCGGAGCAGCCCGAGCGGTTCACGGAAGAGAACTTGAGGAGAGTGTACCGTGATAGTCTCGCAGATATCATCTCAATCATTAGACATGCAGCCAAGAACGAACCTCTCGTGACCGCTGAGCAGCGGGTCGACAGCGCGATGGCCAAAATTCGCCAGGGGAAGACCTTTAAGCCCATACAAGAGAATTGGCTCCAGCTCATCCGAGATCATCTCGTCCAGAACCTTCTAATTGAGAGAGCCTACCTGGAAACAATCCCATTCTCGCGCCACGGAGGCTGGAACAGGGCCAACCGAGACTTTGGTGGTCGTCTTGAGGAACTCCTGAAAGAGATCAATCTGGCGGTGGTTGAATGACCGATGTAGTTGGCAAACTCTGGGGGTTCTGCAACACCCTGCGGCACGATGGCATCGGCTACGGTGACTATATCGAACAGCTGACTTACCTGCTCTTCCTGAAACTGGCGGAAGAAAAAGGTGTGGTCATTCCCGACGGCTACGACTGGAACTCGCTGCGCGTCCGATCCGGTACCGCGTTGCTTGATCATTATGTCGAAATTCTCCGACGTCTCTCAAGAGAGCCTAGCCTGCTGGGAGATATCTTCGCAGGTTCTCTTTCCAAATTCCGAGACCCCGTCAACTTGAAGAAGCTTGTCTCGATGATTGACGAGGAGGACTGGGCGTCCCTCGACATTGACTTAAAGGCACAGGCCTACGAGGGCCTACTCCAGAAGTACGCGGCGGAACAGAAAGGCGCGGGTCAATATTTCACGCCTCGCGAAGCAATCCGTTCCGTCGTGCGATGCGTGAAGCCCGACATTCGTGCGCACCCAGAATTCACCATTCACGACCCGGCAGTGGGGACCGGCGGCTTTCTCATTGGATCCTACGAATGGCTTCTCTCGGTGACAAAAGAAGGAGCACTACTGAAGGTAGAGGACCGCGATCGACTTCGGAGGCGCAGCTTATCCGGAGGAGAAATCGTCTTGGATACGAGAAGGCTGGCATTGATGAACCTGTATCTTCACGAAATCGAGGGAGATGTATATTACGGAGACTCCCTTGCGGAAGGTCCGCATACCAGCCGACGGTATGACTGTGTAATGACGAACCCTCCCTTTGGAACGAAGGGCGCGGGAGAAATTCCGAATCGCGCGGATTTCACAATACCTACCAGCAACAAGCAGCTCAATTTCGTCCAGCATGTCATTCGGATCCTCAAGCCCGGTGGGCGTGCGGCGATGGTTGTCCCCGACAACGTGTTGTTCGAAGAGCATGCCGGAAGGCAAGTCCGCAGGATCCTCATGCAGGATTGCGACCTCCACACGATCCTGCGTCTCCCGGTTGGAACGTTCACGCCGTACAGCCCGGGGGTAAAGGCAAACATAATCTTCTTCCGCAAGGGGCATCCGACTCAGGAAGTCTGGGTCTACGATCTCCGGACAAATGTGGAGAAGATAACCAAAGGTCGCCCCTTGACAGACGAGAATTTCAAGGAATTCGAAGCCGCGTACGGTCCCGATCCCAATGGCCATCCGAAAGGAGACCGGCGCGAGACCGAACGGTTCCGGCGCTTTACGCGGAAGCAAATCGAGGACCGCGGCGACAATCTCGACATCTTCTGGTTAAGAGACGAGAGTCTCGAAGATCCCCAGAATCTGTCCGACCCGGAAGACCTTGCCGCCGAAGCTCGGAATCATCTGCAAGCCGCCCAGGATGCCCTCGATGACATTATCCTATTCCTCCAGGCAACTAACCAGGAGCGGAGGGCATGAGTGACGGACCGTGGAAGCTCCCCGAGGGATGGGAGTGGACGACCCTTGGGGAAATCTGCGAAATCAATCCCCGCAGATTGGATGGTGATCTTCCGGGCGCTACGCCGGTGTCGTTCGTCCCCATGTCGTCCGTCGACGCGAGAAATGGCGAGCTCGGGGATCTTCAGCTCAGGTCATTGGCAGAAGTGCGAAAGGGTTTCACACCCTTCAAGGAAGGAGACGTACTGTTCGCAAAGATTACTCCTTGCATGGAGAACGGAAAGTCGGCGATAGCAAGAGGCCTTGTAAACGGAATTGGTTTCGGAACTACTGAGTTTCATGTACTGCGTCCACTCGGTGGAATCCCCTCAGAGTTCGTCTTTCGCTACGTTCGGCAGAAGTCATTTAGAGGCGAAGCCGCCGGTCATATGACGGGGACCGCCGGGCAATTGCGCGTTCCAAAGGACTACCTTGCCAGCGCAGCAATCCCACTTCCTCCACTCGCCGAGCAGCGCCAGATCGTCGCCAAGATCGAAGCCCTCTGCGCCGGGAGCCGCGTCGCTCGTCAGGCCCTGGACCGCGTGCCCCAGCTGACGAAGCGCTTCTGGCAGGCGGTAATAGCAAAGGCGTTCCGGGGCGAATTGACGGCGCGGGAAGAGGGGGACGAACCAGCACTCGTGCAGCTGCACAGGATATGGGAGGAGAGACAAGCGAACGAGCAGAGCCAGATGAAGCACAATCCCGAGAAGCAAGAACTAGCGGATACTGGGGGGCTAAGGGAATTGCCGAGGGACTGGGCCTGGGCGACGCTTGGTGACATTATTCTGAGTACCCAGACTGGCTTCGCTTCGGGCAAGAAAGATGTGGCGGGCGGGATCGCGCACCTGAGAATGAATAACATCGGATCCGACTGTAATCTGAACCTCAGTGTCGTACGGACCGTGCCCAAGGAACTGGCTCTTGAAAAATACCTCTTGAAATCTGGCGACGTCCTCCTCTGCCACACAAACAGTCCAAAGCTGGTGGGCAAAACTGCGTTGTTTGCCTTGAACGATGGTCGGCGCTATGCTTTCAGTAATCACCTGACGCGAATTCGTATTAACCCAAATGTCACGATACCCGGATGGGTGTGGCACAATCTGGCCACTCTCTGGAGGCAGGGCTACTTCGAAACAAGGTGCAAGCAATGGGTAAACCAGGCCACAATAGAGCGAGGAATATTGCTGAGTACGCCTATCCCGCTGGCCCCTTTTGCCGAGCAGCAGCGCATCGTCTCCCGCATCGAATCTCTCTTCTCTCAGAACTCCGCCATCGAGGCTGCTGCCCGGGAGGCTTGGTTGCGGTTTGACAGACTGGACCAAGCGGTGTTGGCAAAGGCGTTCCGAGGGGACTTAGCGGAGCAGGACCCGCACGACGAGCCGGTTTCGGTCCTCCTGGAGCAAGTCCGATCGCAACGCGGTACCGAAACACGATCGCCAACTCAGCAGGCGAACCTTCCCGCTGGATGACGGCGCGGTAGGAGTGATTCAAGGCGGCGGAGAATCCAGTGCACGGGAAATCTTCCGGAGCTCGAGAATCAGAGCGGCGGATCTTGTACATTGTCCAAAACCTGGTGGTGACTTTCAGATTGGCTAGGATGTTTCCTCTTGAGGAGATCGTGAAGTCGAGAGCGTTGGGGACAAGCGTCCGGAAAATCGGAAGGCCATGGCTAGGGCTTCGAGTCGGCCCCCAAAACAGGTACGTGGCCATTTATCCCAACGGGAAAATCGTAGTTACAGGATGCCGGACTATCGAGGAGACGAGGGAGGTATCAAAAGAGATCGCGGGAATGTTAGCTTCCCACATTGAATCCAAGCAACCCGTGTCTGAACCTGTCATTCAAAACATTGTTGCGACGAGCGATCTAGGCCGAAAATTAGATCTCGTGATGGTCGCTAGGGCGCTCGCAGGGCAAGATTTTGAATATGAACCGGAACAGTTTCCAGGACTCGTGCTGCGCCTGAGAAACCCTCGCTCTGTGGTCATCTTCTTCCGGACCGGCAATCTTGTTCTTACAGGAACCAAGAGTTTCGGCGAGTTAGAAAAGGCAGTCGACGCAGCCGTCAGATTGGTGATAGACGCCAGCCAATGAGTGTGTCCAATCTGGACGCAGGCGGGGCGGGGGCTATATCAACATACTGTCTTGGACAGCACCGCGAGCGGAAGCAGCGGCAAGATCAAGCTGGCAGTGGGCTTCCATGACATGTGGACCTAAACCTCAACCCCTCGCTGGGCGTGGCGTATACGAGTCGATCTCAGGTCGCCCGGGTTGTTACTGAGGGCTGGGTGGCTGAGCAGCTCTACTGTCCCGCTTGTAACCACGAGGAGCTAACCCCAACTGCCCCAGGTACAAAGGTAATAGACTTCCAATGCGAAACCTGCGAAGAAACGTTTCAGCTAAAAAGCCAGAGCCGCCCTTTTGGCTCAAGGGTCACAGACGCTTCGTACGGGCCCATGATGGAACGGATCAAGGAAGGCAGCGTTCCGACTTTTATCTTCCTTCACTATCGATCAGATCGCTGGCTGGTTCGAGACCTCTTCTTCGTTCCAAGATACTTCCTCTCCTCTTCGGCCATCGAACAGCGGCGGGCCCTGGCGTTGACAGCTCGTCGTGCTGGGTGGGTCGGATGCAATATCCTTCTTTCATCGCTGCCCTCCGATGCAAGAATCCCCGCGGTTAGCGACGAAGTCGCCTTGCCATCCCAAGGGGTGCGGGCCTCGTGGAACCGATTTTCATTTCTGGATAACTCAAAATCGGAATCTAGAGGGTGGATGGCAGACGTCCTGCGCTGCGTCCGAGACCTCAGCCGGGACTCTTTCAGCCTCCCCGACCTCTATGCATTTGAGGTAGCTCTCGCCGGTCTGCATCCCCGGAACCGGAACGTTCGACCCAAGATCAGACAGCAGTTGCAAGTCTTAAGGGACCATGGAGTGCTTGAGTTTGAGGGAAATGGCCGTTATCGTGTTCTGCTCCAGCCCAGACCGCCCACGGAATAGGCGATCGGCAACTGAGCGAAGGTCGAGGGATCGGTCTATCGATACGGCCGCTGGAACTGCTGTGGCTCTCGCGGGAGCGGTGATCGGGCGAGACGTCGAACCGAGTGATGCCGGAGCCACGGTCCGTCTATTTCAAGACATGAGCTGATCTGGAGTTACAGCTCTCACAGAATCCTGGAGTACAATCCGTTGGCAGAAATCGATGTCGTGCTGGTCAGTGTGGCGGGATCGCTCGGTCTAGCGGTGCTTGGCTATCTTCTCAACGGATGGCGCGATCGGAGTTTCGAACGAAGAAAGACAAACTATCACGCAAAGCTGGCAGCGTTTCGGGAGATCAATGTGGCCATCCAAGGGCTATCTAATGCTTATCTGTACTTAAGCTGGGTGTCTGGCGTCGACTGGGACCGAGAAAAGAGAGATGACAAGTTAGGGATAGCACTCACACTGGTGGCGCTCGCACGAGAGGAAGAGGCCCGACTTGGCACGAAGGTAAGTCAGAGTCTCGCGGAGGAATTCGAGAAGGTTTCTGCAGAGTCGGATGAGCGCCGACAGCGTGCGGTCGCGGATCGTTGGCTTGAAGGCACCACACTCAGTCTTCTCATTCTCTGGCTCCGTCTTCTTGTTTTCAATCTGAACTCGCTTGGAAAGGCAAGCTCAGACGCTCTGCTGGTCGCGGAAACTCCGGCTGTACAAAACGCCATCGGCGCTCTGGTCCAGCATGTTGGAGACCAGCTACGGTCCGTCGAGACCACGACAAATCTCAAGAAACCGAAGCTCCCTGACATCGAGGCGATTCGAAAGGAGCTATCGCCCCTCGTCTGGAGGCTCCAAATGACCATGCGCGAAGATCTCCTCCTGACAATGTTGTCGACTTGGGGGAGGAGGCGCATGATCAGGAATGCAAAGAGGGCTCACGCAACATCCGTTGGCGGCGGCGAACCTCAAACTGACACCAGCTGATTAGCAGACTCGTCGGTTCATTCGCGGCGCCGCTCGGATTCCAGAAACAGCTTTAGCCCCAGATTCCATCGAGGCACAGGAGGATCGCCTTGGCCAACATAGGCTTCGATGATCTGAAGAAGGACCTGACGGAGATTGGAACGGCCAATCCGCGCCTGAAAGCTGATGAGAGGTTCGTTCTCTGGTTCCTAAAGGCGTTCCTTTGCGAAGATGAGGCGGAAGCGGCTCAGTGCCTCACGGGAGGCAGTCACGACAAAGGAATCGACGCGGTAGTCGTTGATGAGGACCTGAAGCAGGTTTCCGTCATTCAGGGAAAATTCCATGAAGGGATTGGCGAGGTTGCAGAGAAGCGAAGTGATGTGATATCATTCTCACAACTTGCCTCCACGTTTTTCGGTCCGAAGAAGGCACTCGACGCCTTCTACGACGAGATCGATCCGTTGGTTCGCGCCAAAGTCGAAAAAGCTGTAGAAAGACTCAGGAAGCGGAACTACTCGTTGCAACTCTACTACGTTACTACGGGGCGATGCAGTAACGGGCTCACTTCTGAGGCGATGCTAAACGCACGCTACTCCGACGGTCCGGCTCAGCTCGACCTGGTCGGGGGGCACGATGTTCTGAGGATTTTCACCGACTATCTTGACGGCGTAGCACCCCCTGTCAGGGAACTTGACTTTCCGCTCGAATCCGAAGGACGGATTCGTAACGAAGGAGTCCTGAAGCGGTACGATCCCACAACCGGAATCACGGCTTGGGTCTTTTCGATGACTGGGAATGAGATGGGCCAAGTCTTCGAGAAAGCAGGGATTAGACTCTTCGCTCGCAACGTTCGTGGTTTCCTGGGTCGGACCGATATCAACGATAGCATTCGCTTCACGCTCGAACATGAAGCGGACAACTTCTGGTACTTCAACAACGGAGTTACGTTGGTTTGCGATCTCGCTACGCGTATCCAGGAGGGAGGACGAGAGTTCTTCCGCGTAAGGAATCCGCAGATCATCAACGGCCAACAGACCACCCGCCAACTGCACATGTATGCAAAAAAAGGCGCCAGTGTGCTAGTTCGGCTAATCCAGATTCCGAGGACGGGAGAAAACGGGGAGCACTACTTCGACAAGATGGTCAGCAACATCGTGAAAGCCACCAATTGGCAGAACGAAATCTTGGCTTCCGATCTCATGGCGAATGATCGTCGTCAGGTGGTTCTTGAGAAGGAGCTCCGCAAGTTAGGATACCAGTATATCAGGAAGCGCCAAACCAAGTCGGAAGCGAGGCGCGCGTTCGGCAGGCATTATCACACACAGATTCGGAAAGATGAGTTAGCGCAGGCTGTTGCGGCTTGCGAATTGGACCCTGCGATTGTTCGGCGAGGAAAGGAAGGCCTGTTCGAGGAAAGGTACTACGGGACAATCTTCAATGCTCAGCGGGCTGGGTACTACCTCGCGCGGTATTGGCTGATGAGAGCGATTCAGAACCGCAGCAGAGGTTATCCCGAACGGGCGTATGCGAAGTGGCTCGTGCTCAACTTCGCTTGGACACGGCTAAGTGGTGACTTGGGTGGAATCGGCGGGAGTGCCAGATTTCGCAAGATGGCAGAAGCGTTGTACGGTTGGCCGAAGTCTCTCGAAGGCGCGATCGACGCTACGTTCCGCGCAGCCTTACTCTTCTATAGATTGAACCGTGGTGAGGGGGAGCAGCGTAAGGATGTCTCAACGTTTTTCCAGGGTAGCGGGCTTAACAGAGAGTTCAATTCGTTCTGGCGAGGTTCCAGAAACGTTCATCGGGCGCCGGCAGAAAAGCGCTATCTGAACTTCCTGAAAGAGTTGAGAGCTCGGGAGGATTCCTAGGCCTCGCATGGTTCTTCTGATGGGATTGGTGACGATCGACAGCGATTGTCACATTGGGATGATTTCGGAGATTCGGAAAGAGGGTTGCGAGGAGGCACATCAGCCGCTGTTCGTGGGCTTCGTCAACAGGAATCTCGACTTCGCGGCTATTCCTTTATAAAGCCATGCGCCGCTTCTTTCATCCAGCCGCGAGCGATTTGCGGGGTCCGAAGATGGCACTTGAAACGATCGACATGACGCGGGCTCGGGATGGACTTCGCAGTGCCCTCGAACAAGAACGGCCGATGCTCGAGGATCTCCGCGACCGCGTTCGCGGATTCGAGATTCACGAAATCGGATACCGGCGGTGCTACGCAATCTCCCCGGTCGCCACCGACGGGGGCGAGAACCGCCTCACGTTTGAACCCTTCAACTTGGAAATTCTGCGCGTCGTGGACAGCGACGGGCGGGAGCGGTTTCAGAAGATCCTCCCGCTATCGGGAGGTCCTGGGATCTTCCGTGCGGCTTTCGATCGAACGTTCCCCGATCACGTCCCACTTCTCGCAGAGTTTCTGGAACGCCTCGACGTCAGGTACGATGACCTCTCCTACCTTCTTAATCCGGACCGAAGCGCCGGCGATCTGAGGTCCGCCGTACAGCCGTTCCGAGACATCGTGGAATGGGCTGTGTTGCTCGACATTGCCTGGAATCCGGGGCAAACGAAGGCACTCGTGATCCGGGACGGGCTGCTGCGTTCCATTGCGTTGCGGAAGGAGATTCTTCCCAAGCTCGCCAGGTCGTTTGAGGAGGCCTACCGAGAGCAGGGCAGCCTGCTCGTCGGGGTAGCCAAGCGATCGAAAGTTCTGAACTACCTTTCCTTTGCCCTTGCCCTCGAGGGGACTCTCCGCAAGTCCTATCCTTGCTTCTGTGAGGTGCCGAAACAGATTGAGCGCGAGGCCCATCGGCAGTGGCGAAGTTGGCTTGAGGAACACACGATCGGCCGACTACACCTCGCGAAACTCGTTGAAGAGCCCGACGGGCTCATTCTCCCCGTCGATATTCCCGAGTGGCTTATGCCACGCCGGAAGGAGATTCTCGAGTACCTCGCCGAGACCGCGAAATCCTCTTTCCCCACGCCCGGCTATCCGGAACCTCTCATCCGCGCGCATGAGGGCGCGGTCCTCCACGGGATGGAGATGTCGGTCTTGGAAGACATGTTCATCGAGGAGTTGTTGCGAAATCAGCCTGGAAGCGACTCCGACAAGACCTTCGAGCACGTGGCGATCGGCCGCGGTCTGCTCAAAGGAGGCTGGAAGGAATATGGATGAGGTGATGGGGACCGTCATCGGCGTCTTCAAGGGTTTCATCGAGTCCGGACTCGAGTTCAAAGCGGATCTCGTGGTCCCGTATCAGAGCGAGTTCGCGCCCCTCCTTGGTAGCTTCCTGGTCGTCGAGGTGTCAAAGCAACGCTATCTCCTGGGGCGAATCACCCGGTTCCACCCGGTCGGCCTCATGGCCGGGGCCGAGGCGGAGGACTACCTCGCCCGGATGTCAAAGGCCGGACGATCGGTCCCTGAGGATCTGAAGGAAGCAAAGCTCCGGTACAACGTGAACGTCAAGTTGCTCGGCGCGTTGACGCTAGACGGGAAAGGTGTCCCGAAATATGAGCCATCCATGCGCCAACTGCCTCATTTGGGTGCCCGCGTGGGGGTCCCTGCCGAGGATGCCCTCCGGCTCATCTGCTCTCTCGGCATCGAGGCGGGCGAGAAACCGATGGTCCTAGGGCGTCTCGCGTTCGGCAACGTCGTCTTCGACGGGGACGGCCAAGCTAATCTGCCTGTCCCGTTCGATGTCCGGCGCCTTGTAGGTCGGCGGAGCTACGTGTTTGCGCACGCGGGATACGGCAAGACGAATCTCGTTAAGCTCCTTGTCACGAAGTTGTACGAAACGGACCCCGAGGTCGGCTTCTTGATCTTCGACCCAGAGGGCGAATACGCGGTCACGGACAAGAGGGGGCGACCTGGATTAGCGGACGTCCCGGAACTCCAAGACAAAGTTGTCTTGTACACAGATCGAAAGCTGTCCCCGAAGTATCAGCGGTTCCTCGCGGGCGATGTTCATTTGAACCTCGGCTCTCTGAGACCTGGAAATGTGGTCAAGAATTGCGTGCCCCCCGAAAAGTGGGAGCAAGTGTGGGCGAACGCGGTCCGAGGTCTGCAGGAGCATGAGTGGGCCGCGCTCGTTCGGTTGCTTGAGATCGATGGGTACCGCGCCGACTCGGCCGGGATACGAGACATCGTCCAAAACGTCGCCGAAACGACGCCTCCTGCGATCGTCAATAACATCGTCCCCGTCGTCAAGAGACTTCATGATAAGGCTTCTCGGATGCTCGACGGGATCTTCTGGCATCTCGAGCGCAACCACATCATCGTCGTCGACATTTCCCTGATGGCATCGGTCCACGGTCGTTGGATCGCATCCTTGATCCTGAACGAGATCTTCCAGCGGAACCAGGCCAACTTCACAGCGGGCGCCCAGCGGGAGCTCCTGAACGTCGTGACGGTCGTCGAAGAGGCGCAGACGGTCCTCTCCACAGACCGCGAGAAGGGTGAGACCATCTTCGTGGAGTGGGCGAAGGAGGGTCGCAAGTACGGACTCGGCAGCATCTTCGTAACCCAGCAGCCCGGCGCGATTCCCTCGGAGCTTGTGAGCCAGGGAGACAACTTCTTCGTGTTCCACTTACTCAGTACGGACGATCTGGCGTCCTTGCAGAGGGCTAACGCACACTTTTCGAGCGATGTGTTGGGTATGATCCTGAACGAGCCAATCCCTGGAAACGCATACGTCTGGAGCGCGCCGTACCAACCCTTCGTGCTCTCGGTCCGAATGGAGAATTTCGAGGACTATGCCAAGGGCGCAATGCGCACCAAACCCGCGGAGGCGCTAGCGACTCCAGCTGAGGAATTCGCCAAAAGGATTCCAGATCTCCAAATGGAGCTTGATCGGACCGTTCGTGAGTTGCTCGAGAAAGACCGACAAGTACCCGTGTATGTCAACCTCGTATCCAATGGCCAGCCTTTGGCGGGACAAGTTGCGGTGAAGCTCTGGAATCTCAAACTCGGCGTGGGGAAGTCCCTGTCGCAAGAGGCCGCCCGGGTTTTCGCAACTGAAATGCCTGACGGGCACAAAGTCGTGCCCGATGACACGCTCCTTGCGGCACTCGATCGGTTGACTGTACGCCACAGGATCATGCGTTCGGAGAAGACCCCCTATCTGCTCTTGGGTTCAGACGCCCTCAAATTCCAGAAACCCACGAGATCGGAAGTCGTGGATCTGCAGTAGGCCAAAAAAGCCCCTAGCATCCATTGCCCGCGCGTTCGAATGAGCTATGGCGTCCTCATTCACGGTGTTTGTCTCGTAACCCTGGATGCTTTGAAACTTCACGACTTGCCCGTCGCCTAACCCGTCATTCAAGGTGACAGAGTGTCGGCGTGCGCGGTTCGGACCTTGGCAACTCGCTCAGTAAGCGCCTCATTCAATTCTCCGATGGGAAAGGCCTTCAAGATTCGGTCGGCGAATGGTGGTGTATACGGGTACGCGTGGATCCAAATCCGGAATCCAGCAAGATTGTCTAGCGCGAACCTCTCGAACAAATCCCTAGTCTTCCATTTCTTGATTTCTTCGATTACGTCTTCTGGCAGGGCATCGAAGTCCGTAAGCATGTCATATGAAAACCGGAGCAGGGACACCAGATTGTCCTTGCCCTTGCGACCGGAGACGATTGAATCGTATCGGTAATGGACGTCTGGGATTCCAAGAGCCATTGATGCCAGTCGACGAATTATGCAACCATAACACGTCCCGTCGTGAGACCTAAATTGCTGGGAGATGCAGGAGTGGGTAAGTTTGAGCCAACCCCTATCTTTGATCAACGCCATGGCTTCGGCCTTTGTATGACCGGCGAGCGGCGTTTCTAGGCGGATTCTATTCTGAGTGAGCTTCTTTGCAATTGATCTGATTACCTCGAGCACCAAGGGGTGGGAAGTCATGGTGGTTGTGTCGAAAGGACCGAATCGGGGCTGATGCATGGTCGGGCCACATTCGCCCATTACGAAGGAACGTCTTCTCAAGCTCTCCGCGACAGCCAGGGCGGCCATTCCGTACAGAAAGCCGCGGGTTTGCGAATACCCGGCGCGACGGAGAGGGGGCGCGTATAAGGTGAGCAGCGGAACCGAAATTTGCTCGAGAACTGACTTGTAGAGCGATTGGACTATGTGAATTAGCCCACCCAGGTCGCTATGCGCGACGAAGAGGGCGATAGGGCGTCTGCCCTCTGTGATGCGCTTGAGTAGGGTTGCCAGACTATCGATCCCGCCTGAGAAGAGGCTAACCTCGGTTTTCTGAGTTAGGCTGACCTCATATTTTGACGTACGAACCCGAGTATCTGCGGCGACGAATCTGACACTAATCTCGACGGGCCATAGATATTCGAACAGGTGTTCCAGGTCAGTTGTGATGTCATTGTCTCTAAATCGGTCCAAGTTGATCATTGAGACGGGGATGACAGATTCTATCTTGCGGTAGCCCGCCTTGACTTGATTCTCAACTGCGATGGCGGATTCCCCGATTCGGTAGATATCGCGTCCCGAAACGAACGCATCGAGCCTGGCATAATCGCTTTCGCGGCTCGAGACCCTAACTGGTGTGACGACCCTCCTCCGGTTCAATATCGTCCGCTTCCTGTATCTGCCGTCGCGCAGCGCTGATACCGTTCTTGATTGCAGACTCGATTACGTTTTCCGGGACTTGGCTCCAATCGTCAGTAGAATAGCCCGCGGTGCGGAGCCTATCCGCCACAAGCGGTGCCGCCGCTTTGGCGACCTGACGGTTCCGCCTTTCCACTTCGCGTTGGACATCTTTGGGGAGGGTAAGGTAGCCCGTAGAGATATCTTCCGACCTGACGCCAGCGGTAAGCATCTTCTCGATCAAAGAGGCAAGGAATTCCAGAAACGCGGCATCCGCCGGTGGGGGTCGAATCATTTTCCCCTCTTACGGCGACGAAGTGCCCGTGCCAGCGCTTCAGTGACAATTTTGTCTTCAACAAGCGAAGTCTGGATCCCTCTCTTGTCGCGCTCGACGGCCCAAGCCTTGTTCGCAGCTCGTTTTCTTTGTTCGTAGGTCTTCGGTTCTTCCTTCCTCGCTTCTTCAAGAACCTTCGAGTACGCCCTGACGGCTTCGCTGAGGAGGCGGACGGGTCTCTCGCTGTCGACAACGAGCTGTGCACTATCTGAGGCAATTCGATCGGCACGCCCTTCTTTGACTGCTCGAGTAACCCGCCTCTTGTCCAGCTTTGTCTTCTTGGACTTTCCAAAAACGTCCTCTAGAGAGTATGACCGTCGACCGCCCATTTAGCGGACCTCCCCTGGGCCTGGAGAAAGTCGATCTCGCTTCAGAGCAGCAACTCGATCACAGAAAACACGGATTGTCGGAATGTCCCACTCCGGGTGGCTCTGCCTCACAAAGTCGTAGTAGGCCTGGGGACTACGATACTTCAGGATGTCGCGGACCTTGCCAATCCCAGACCGACGCACATAGTTTAGCTCGAGCCTGAGAGCCTCCACCGCCTCCGCGGGAAACTCACCGATGGCGCGATTAAGAGCCGATAGTGTCGTGATGCCAACAGCCCGTGCCTCTTCGGTGATGTCGCGAAGGACCTCGCCAGTAATTGAACTCCCGTGCTGATTCCGAAAAGCTTTTTTCGATAGGAAAACCCTGAGGGCTATTGGTTCAATCTCGATTTCCAAATCGCCGCGATCGATGCGATTTCCGATCTCCGACTCCAGTCGGCGCCCATAGTCTCTCAGGTCTTCGAGCTCATTGTCGGCGATTTCTAGGAGCCCGGAAAGAGCGTAGAAGCGGCGCTCGATTGTCCTGGGGGGCTCCGTCGGCGGTTTATATATTAGCCCGTGGGCTGTTGCCGCCCACGCATGTTGAAGAATCGTCCGAATCTGGATTTCGCATTTGAGCGTTGCGATTCCTGGGGCTTCTGCCGGAACCAATTGACCGGGTAACGTAACAACGAAGTGCGCAGAGTTATATCCGAAGACCTTTGGGTCGCTGGCCTTGTTGAAATCCACTGAATTTTTTTCGTCAATGATGAATTTCCTCCTTACGATGTCGCTCACGGTCTCAATATCGGATCGGAAGTGGACCATTGCCCTGACACCTGCGAGGTCGGTGACTTCCGTCAGCGGATCTTTGTAGTCCTTTTCTTCCCGGAGGACCTTCTCTTGAAAACTCTCAACAGTCTTTACGCGGTATGTGCACCCGTCGATTGTGAGTCCGATTGCTGCGATTTCGCTGACTAGACAGTCTCTCACCACAACTGCAAGTCGCTCGTACGAAGGGCGGAGAACCCTGTATTGTTCCGCGATTTCGTCAACCGATAGCTCTTCTGGCTTAGAACCTGGTGTCCCGTTCGCCAAAGACCCTCCCTTTGTGAATCGCCCGGGGGTTAAATCATCCTACCGCAAGAAGTCACGACCTCACCGGTATAGCATGCATCCATGGGCCTCCCGCGCATATCGCGTCGCCGCAACGTCGTCGGACCGGAACAAAATGGCGCGATTGCCGCAAGCATCACTCTCTACGGCAGAAGTCGGAGTCGCTAGCTAGGTCTAGTTTATGGCGGTCGAAGCAATCCGCGCATCATGCCGCGAAAGTCCACGGTTACCATCGTCAGGCAATCCTTGCAGGAGCTTGTTGATCAGTTCTTCTCCTCGCCCCATGCCCTCAGAACCGAACAGAGTTTGCATTGCCAGCTCTATTACCTCCTCCTAAAACACGGGCTCAATCACTCTCATCAGTCCGGCGCTGGCTTCGATGTCTCACAGGTTCAGAAGGAGTACCCGCCACGGAATGCCGACAAACGTGGTCGGCGTGGTCGATTCGACCTTGTAGTGTTCGATGCGGCCGACATTCGCTCGATAGCTCGTTGGGACTACTCTGATGAATTGAAGATGCCCATTCCGCCCACCGTCGCTATTGAGCTGAAGCTGAATGGTGGCCTTCGATGGAGTCCTGACAGGGCCAACCTTCCGGACATTCAAAAGGAGCTCAAGAGGCTCCAGCGCGAGGAGAATGGGGTCAGACACCCGTTCGTCCTTTACCTCTACCGGATCGCAAACCTCAAAGATGCCAGAGGCCAAGTTGAATCGTTCAAAAGGCTGGAAGAACTCTTCGTCGCAGCCTCAATGGAATATCGGAAGGTGTCTGCATGGCTAGCCGGGACCGAGTTTGATCCAGCGCAAGGATTCAAACCGCTGACGTCCATCGAAGTCAAGGTAGAGAAGGGCAAAGTTGCCCGAAGAACCCACGTCCGAAACTGATGCAAGCGGGGAGCCGGCCGAGCTCGGTCAACTAAATGAGTTCTGCACGCCTTTGTGTGGTAATATGACGCTAAAGCCTCGACGGGTTCGGGTCGACAATACAGAACAAACTCCGTGGCACTTAAATAGAATCACAAACGCCTCCGCTTCCCATGACCCTGGCACCGCTGAGGATAGAAGGCTCGGGATTCTTACCACCAGCGCGTAGGCGATTACTTGGCTTCCCTTGGAAATCTACGAGTTATCAGAGGCGCCTTGCGATCGTCGCGGCCTTCGCGGTGACGGTTTTTCTCGTGAGTTTCTTCAGCTATCATGAGGATACGATACCTTCGCCTGCGACTGTGACAGGCACATGGGAAGGTCCTGCGGAACAACTGACGATTTCCGGGAGGGGCTTTGCATTCACTTACCCAGGTCGGGGGAATCCAGTCGACTCGACTTACGCGGTTTTTGAGGTCCTCCCATCTGTGGGGTCAGGTCCAATTCGGCTGGTGTACCCCCACACGGTCGGCCCCACCGCCAACGGGTCTTATCGCGTGCTTGATCCTGCGACCCTCGAGGTGCTCGCAAACGGATCATTCAGGAATTTCGCGCTCGGAGCACCCTACTATTTCAACTCGACCCGCCTGGCGGTGTTCGGGTCATACATCCGGACAGTTCAGGACTTGGGCGACTCCCGCGAGCTCAATCTCGCGTTCACTGACGCTTCCGACCGTGACCTCGAGATGAAAGTGACTCCGATTCCGACCCCACACGTAACCTTCGACACTTCCTTTACGGCCGGTGATTCATCCAATTTCGTTTCAATCGACTTGGATTTCGCAAACGTCACCGTCGATGGACAAAGTTCGCAGTTCGATCGCTCGGTTCGCCTACTTATCACAAACTTCGGGGAATTCGCTCTATCACTGGACGCTTTCGAAGGGCCCATTATTCGATTCCCCATAGGACTGTCCCTGGGCTGCAGATCGTGCGGTGCTACGTTCGAAGGTCCCGGCAACGCGACTTATCAGGACAACACGTCGCCCTTCAAGGAAGGGCTCGATATCGACAATGCTGAGTTCCTTGACTTTGACCTTGCGGCCCCGCTCACTCCATTCCGATTTGGCGCCGTCAGAGTGATGTTCATTGCAGCCAGCGCACTCGTAATAGCGGACGGAGTGTCGATCGCGGCCAATACTCGCATCAGTTATTCTCCAATCCCTTGGAGGGAGCTCCGGGAGACTCTCTTGGTCTTCTCCGGAATCGTTTTGACGGTGCCCATTGAGCGGGTCGTCGAGTGGTGGCTTCGACGCAACGAAAAAGACAAGAACAAGAGTGTCTAGAAGACCCCCCACTTGTCGACGGTCTAAGATTGCTCTTTGTCTCTCTTATGAAACGCTTCTACCTCGATTGACGGGCATTCTGTTAGCCTGAGGCTGTAGCCCTATGATGCGATTGCGACTGTCCTCCACACGGCCACGCGGGAATGAAACCGGTCGCTCAACAGCGTATTGTCGGCTCAACAAAGCGACAGCTCCATATGAACCGGGGCTCCCCTGCCACGTTGTTGGCGGAAAGGGCCTTTCGAGGCCGTCCTTCGGGGGTCGGGCCCCTCCGACCTGCTTATCGCATCAACGATGGCCCTACGACGGCTCCGATGAGGTCCCGCCAATCAGGCCAGCGATCCACTCGTCGGTCATGGCTCCGTGGATGAGTCCCCCAAATGAGGCCGATCCGGCACCGACCATCGCGGCTGGTGGCAAATCGCGGGTCACGCTCGGATCGAAGACTAGGTTCGGAGATACTTCGAGGTTTTCGTAGGCGGGCTCTGCAATCTCCGGCCGTAGTCACTCTTCGTCAGGTTCCACGAAGATCTTCTTGTACTCTGGATAGTCGGCGTGGACCCGCTCCATAATCGTGTGAGGATCGAGAGGGAAGAGTTCTGTCTTGACCCCGATCGTAACCTCTCTATACGGTAGCGGCACTGCTTCCCAAAGAGACTTTGCGACTTTGAGGCCTTCCGAAGTAAGGTAGACTTCCAAGGTCTTCTTCTGGCTCTTGCCGCCCTTCAGTTTGGCAAGGCCTTTGCTTTCAAGATCTGCCAAGTCCGAATAGAGTTCCCGAGGGATAGGTCCTTTGATGGCTGGCTCGAACCTGTCGTGCTCATAGGCCTCACCAAGTCCCTGCTTCTCGAGTTCTTTCCACTGGTAGAACAGCATTTTGTTCAGCTTGTACTTGTTATGGCCGGAGCCACCAGGAAAAGGCCCGGGCTGGGCCTGCAGCAAGAGCATCACAGGCAGCTGTCTCGGACTAACTCCGCACGACTCCGCAAGCTGCCGAAGCTCGGCCTTTACAACTTCGGCCGGATCGAACCAGATCTTTCCAGTCCTCGTATCCTTCAAGGCCGGCACTCCGTGTAACTTGACTGGGTTGCCGTCCCAGTCGACCGTGACTGTGTCCGTCTCGATTCGAAGGAATTCCCGCGTCATGTGCTTGTTACCTTCTTGGTTTTCATCGCTTTAATTGTCGCGCCCTTGTTATCAGGACGAGATTCTCTTTCTCTTTTCATTCGCATATGAGGGCGACCCGCGTTCCATTCCACTTCACGATTTCCTGCGTCTTCTTCTTGGCCCGGCGTGGATTGTCTCGCAGCTCTTTATCGAGCCGGGCGGCAGCCTGCAGGACGATGACCTGCGGAAGCTTGGTGACCACCTCGGGACTCACCAACACCCGGACCATGGCGGGTCCGGACATATTGGTTTCTTAAATACCTGCCGGAAAATAGTCCCACCAGGAACGGAATCGCAGCTGATCAGGAAGCTGGGTCCGTGTCGCCCGGTGCTACATACAAGGAACTGATACACACCGGCCGTATTTAGGAATTGCGTCAATACGCTAGGTCCCAGAAGCCAAGGGTTTTGGGTGCACTAGGAAGCGCTAACCCGGAAGAGCGTTTGGCTGCCTTCCGAAGAGAGAGCTTGGTCGAGAACGTCAAAAAAGCTGTAGGAGGATTCCGCGCAGTACGCTCTGCGCGCACGGTAGGCCCCATCAGAGTACGTCGCCCTTGGTGCTCAGGTAGTAGGGCTTGGGAATCGGAACTCTGGAGAAGCGAGGGGCCAGAAGGTCGGTACTTACCCTCGGTAGCGCTATGTATGGAGTACCTCCGAACGGCTCAGCTAGCGTCGATCACTGGTCAGGGACGCTGACACCATATCGGAATGATATGGCGCTTGGCCCCATACCGCCGCAGCAGTTCGTCGAACGCCTCGATTTTCTCCTCCGGGACGATGACCGCTCCGCGCCCGACCCGCCAGCCACCTCCCTCCTTCAGGAACCCCGGCTTCCGGACGACATACGTCTTCTTCCCAACCCGCTTCCGGGTCTCGTACCCATCGATCTCTCGGAGCAACTGAGCGCGCTTCCGGGGCTCCAGTCGGTCCGTCCAATAGCTCACGAGGCGGAGGGGCTGGAGGTCGAGCTGACCCGGGGTCACGACGGGGAGAGTCCCGATGAGGACTCGCCCTTGGCGAACGATGGACTCGAGGAATTGTTTGTCGAAGGCCTCACGCTCTTCGGGGCGATAGAAGATGACGCTGAACTCCACGTCGAACCGGCGGTCGAGGGCGAGGAGGACCTTCCATGCGGCATCCTCGGCGTCCGGCTCACAGTCAATGAAGAGATCGATATCGCTCTCCTCCGCGGCGCTCCCTCGCGCCGTCGAACCGAACAGGACCACGGATCGCACGCCGGGAACGGCGGCGAGATCCCGAACCGCGGCTCGGATCGCATCTTCGAACCGGGGAGGGTTCATCCCAGCACCTCCTGACAAATGGACTCGATCGCCTCGAAGCTCTTGCGCGCCTTTTCGAGATCGGCCCGAGTCCCAGAGTTGCCGTACACGAATTTGGCGCGAGCGTGATGGTCCAGATACCTGAACGCGTCGACCACGGCAGAGGTCCTTGGGCCCAGGATCGCAGGGTTCTGTTCGAGTTCATCGGGCACCCGTTGGTGCTTCTGAATGTGGACCCTCCGTTTGGCCGCACACGCTTCGATGAAATGGTAGGCGCTCAAAAACCAAGCTTCGACCCGGAGGCCCGGTTCGTCGACCTTGGCGGCCCCGTCCCGGAACGCCCGCGCTTGCCGCATGTGGGTTTCCAATGAGGACATTCGCGTACTAATTACGCGACCGGTACTTAAGCGTCGTGGCCGCCAGGACGAATGCAAGGGTGGCACATTTCCGGATCCCTTGGCCCTGCAGAACCGTTGCAACTTACACCGGATGTTACCACGCGACACACTACGTATGGATTGTCTTGTCCGGAGGGCCTCGGGCAGCCAACAGCTTGCGAGCCTCACTCGGTCGGATGATCTTCACCCCTTCGACTTCCCGGAGCACGAGGAGGTCCTTGTCTCCCGTCACGACTACATCGCAGCGGGAGACGATGGCGGCCGCAAGGATGTGGGCGTCGTCCGGATCCCGCAGCTCGGGAAATCCCTGAGAACGTCCCTCGTACGTTCTCCTCGGCAAAGTCTGTGCACGAAGCAACGCCATGACCTCCTCCGACTCCTCCCGAAGGCGGGGGAACTTCTGCCGCATGACCTTCCTGACTTCTCGTTGGACATCCTGCGAGATGACGAAAGCGTGATCTCTCCCGAACGTGGCCAAGAGAATCCGACGCTCCGTACCCGCGAAGACGATTCCCGAGACAATTACGTTCGAATCGAGGAAGAACCTCACCGCGACGGCCCCCGACGAGCCCCCTTGAGGGCCCGCAGGAGGGCCTCCTTGGTGATTCCCTTGCGCTTAGCCTCCCGTTGGAATCGTTCCGACAGCTCGAGGAACCGAGTCTCCGCCCGTCGGAGCACGACGAAGTCACCCACCTCCTCCGCGAGGAGATAGGTGTCCTCGGAAATGTTGAGATCCTTTCGAATTCGGGCAGGGAGCGTCAGCTGCCCCTTTGTGGTGACCTTTACAACGTCGGCCATTAGACCTGAGTAAGGAATCCTTACTATTTGAACTTGGTCGGTGGTGGCTCCATCCTGAAATTTGACTTCGCCGCAGAGCCGTGTCTGCGGCTGGTCCGTGACAGTTCAGAATGAATCGTCTCCGTTTCCGCAACCCGAGATTCCGTTGCCTGGTGCGCAGCAGGGTGGTGCTACCGCAACCGGATCGCGATATCGATCCGGCACGTCGCAGGCGCGCCCCAGATGTACACGCTTTGCGCACGGTGCGCGGACGTCCCGGAGATGAGGTGGACCCGACTGATCTTGCGGCCCCAGCCTAGGAGTTTCTCCCGGCCCCTGCGTCTTCGGGCTTACGCAGCTCGGGCAACCGCTCCCTCCTCGAGTAACGTGTCTACGACTCGAAACGCGAGGTCCGGCTCCATGCCAAGAGCCTCGATGATGTCTGACACGTACGCTTTCCGTCCCCCCTTGAGGTATTTCAGGACCGCTGCTTTGGCCCTGGGTTCAGTCCATTCTCGGAGCAGGAGCACCTTGGATTCCTTGAGTTCATCGAGGTACCGATCGATCGCTCGTTCCAAGAATTCCGTCCGCGATCGCATTCCTGTCCTCCGGACGAGCCGGTCGATTTCTTCGAGCTGCTTGACGGACAAGCGAAAGGATGTCGTCACCTTGGAACCGCGCTCGCCTTGCATGCAATATGCGCATTGCGGACCGACTACTTAGGAGACTTGCTCCAGGTACATGAATTGTCAGACCGCGGTGGAGCCACGTGAAACGGTCACAATCCGAGTGAACTGCTACGCGCGGAACGCGATCCGCGCGACCCCGCTGCCGGGAGAGCGGGAGGATGGAGCTCTGCCCGAAGGCGAAGGAAACCCGGATGGAATAGCAAGACGCACATCTATTAATATCTGATATTACATGCAGGAAACTATGGCAAAGAACGAAACTGAATCAGACGATTTGGAGGGGGACACCATCCGCGTCTCGCTCCTATTTGAAAAGCCCCTGCTGGAAGGAGTGGAGAGGGCCGCGGGGCGCTTCGGTGTCACCCGATCCGCATTCATCCGCCAGGCATGCCAACAGGCTCTAGCGGGGGTGCAAGAGGAGCCCGACTGGGAGGATCTCCTCAAGTCGACGAGGACCCCATTCTATTACGATCTCCCGGCGCTGGCCCGCAGGTTGCAACACGTCGGATATCTCACCCCGCGGGGGTTACGAGTATTGAAACAGAGAATCGTGGACACTGTGGGTGCCGCGGAAGTACTCCAGGCACTCCCGTCACCGTATGAACAGCTCTTGCGCAGGCTTGGGCTGACGAAAAAGAAGGTGGACGAGGCTCTCGAGAAGGACGAATCGATCGCCCTCAAGGCCGTTGGCGGGTAGGTCACCGCACTGTGCTGTCGGTCGCACCCGGTTCCGAGCTTCGCGTCAGATAACGTCGGCTGGCAAGGCCTTCAGCGATCAGCGTCTCCGCCTCAAACGCGACCCCCTCCCCGAGATGTTGTCGAGCTCGAACCGCTAGGCCTCGTAGAGTCGGCGGCCCGGGGCGAAGCCTCATCGGGGACCTGGGACTAGCCCCGGGCACATGGAGCCGATCATCGCGGGCCGGGACCTCCGGAAATCCTGGGGCCCCACGCTCGTCCTCGAGCACGCCGACTTCCTTCTCCACGCAGGGGACAAAGTCGCCCTCGTCGGCCCGAACGGATCGGGGAAGAGCACCCTGTTCCGGCTCCTCGCGGGCGAGACGGCGCCGGACCTGGGGGACCTCGTGCTCAAGCCCGGGCTCCGGTACGGCTACCTCCCGCAGGTCCCGAACGTCCCGCCGGAGACCGTTGTGCGGGACGTCCTCTCGGCCCCGAGCCCGGAGGCGCAGCGGATCGAGGCCGACCTGGCGGCCCTCGAGGCGTGGATGGCCCGCCCGGACGCGTGGGACGCCGCGGACGCGAGCGCGCGCATGGCCCGCTACGAAGCCCTGCACGTCGCCCTGGGGTCCGCCCGCAGCCAGAGCGTGATCGTCAACGACCCGATCCTGAACGACTTGGGCGTCGGCGAGGAGCTCCTCGACCAGCGGTTCGGCTCCCTCTCCGGCGGCGAGAAGTCCAAGGTCCTCACCGCGCGCGCCCTCGCGAACGCGAAGGACAAGGACGTCCTCCTGCTCGACGAGCCGACGAACCACATGGACGTCGACACGATCGAGACGATCGAGGCGTTCCTCGGGGAGATCGATGCGGCCGTCCTCCTGGCGAGCCACGACAAGTTCCTCCTCGACGCGATCGCGGACAAGGTGATCGAGATCGACCGTCTCCGCACCCTCGAGTACGTCGGCAACTACACGGACTATAGGGTGCAGCGCGACGCGATCGCGCGGGCCCGGGAGGCCCAGCGCCACCGGCACCAGGAGGAGCTCAAACGGCAGCTCGCGATCATCGAGGCGTTCAAGTCCCGCAAGGTGTACGAGCAGGTCCTCTCGCGCAAGCTGCGGGTCGAGCGGATGCGGCGCGAGACGCCGGAGCCGCCTCCGACCGCCCCGCGCGCCTTCCGCCTCGCCTTCCGCACGGGCGCCTCGGGCCCGGGGGTCGTGCGCCTCGAGGGCGTCGCGAAGTCCCACGGCGGCCGCCTCCTCTTCGCCGACGTCGACCTCGAGCTGGCGAAGGGGGACAAGGTCGGCCTCGTCGGCCCGAACGGCGCCGGGAAGACGACGCTCCTGGAGGTCCTCATTGGGCGTCAGGCGGCGGACGCGGGATCCGTGTTCCGGGGCAAGAACCTGGCGATCGGGTATTTCGCCCAGGAAGCGGAGGAGCTCGACTTCTCCCGCACCCTCCTCGAGGAGATCCGCAGCGTGCGACGTCCGGAACCGCCGGAAGCGTGGGCGAGGGGACTCCTCGGCCGCTTCTGGTTCCGGGGGGACGCGGTCCACAGCCGCGTCGGCCAGCTCAGCGGCGGCGAGCGGGCGCGCCTCGCCCTCGCGAAGTTCATCGCCCAGGACTACGACCTCCTCGTCCTCGACGAGCCGACGAACCACCTCGACATCGAGAGCCAGGAGATCGTGGCAGCGGCCCTCCGGACGTATCCGGGCATGCTCCTGGTCGTGAGCCACAACCGCTCCTTCCTGAACGAAGTGGCGAACAAGATCGCGGTCATCGCGCACCGGCGCCTCGCCGTGTTCCAGGGGACCTTCCGGGACTCGTGGGCCGCGGCGAAGATGGCGGAGTTCATGGCGGTGCGGCAGAAGCCCCGGTACCGCGTCCTGCGCGTCGTCAAGGACTGGGAGACCGGGACCGCCTACCATGGAGGGGACGTGATCGCCCTCAACGGCGCGGAGACCCAGGCCTTCCTGCGCCTGCTGCGGTGGGCGGAGGCGAACGGCCGCGTGGAGCGCATCGAGACGTGAGGGGTCGTGGGCGCACGGAAGCATATAAGGCACCACCGGTGTCCCGTTGCCTGCGACCGAGTCCCTTTGTGAAGGCCGGCCGCGGAGGTTCCCATGGCCAAGTTCCGGATCGAGAACGTCGTCGCGTCGACCTCCCTCGGGCACGAGCTCGACCTCAAGGCGATCGCCCTCGCCCTGGGCGGCTCCGAGTACGAGCCGGAGCAGTTCCCCGGGCTCATCTACCGCATCAAGGAACCGAAGACCGCCATCCTGCTGTTCCGCAGCGGGAAGGTCGTCTGCACCGGCGCGAAGAGCCTCGAGAACGTCAAGATGGCGATCGACCTGGTCGCGAAGCAGATCGAGGCCGCGGGCATCCCGATCAAGAAGAACCCGGAGATCGAGGTCCAGAACATCGTCGCCACGTCGGACCTCGGCGCCCAGATCGACCTGAACGCGGTCGCGATCACCTTGGGGCTCGGTGCCGTGGAGTACGAGCCGGAGCAGTTCCCCGGCCTCGTCTACCGGATCGACGAGCCCAAGGTCGTCCTGCTCATGTTCGGCAGCGGCAAGGTCGTGTGCACCGGCGCGCGCAAGCCTGCGGACGTCGAGAAGGCCGTCGACAAGATCACGGCCGAGCTCAAGGCGAACGGGCTTCTGCACTGATCGCGCGCCCCTTCGAAGCGCATGCGGAGGCCTTATAGCGCAGGGAGCGGTGGCGCTCCTCGTATGGCGAAGGCCGAGGCGTCCGGAACGGTGACCGCGTTCCGTCAAAGCAAATTCAAGCAGGACAGCTACCAGACGATCGTGGACCTCGCCAAACCGGAGCATGCGGCGGAACTCGTGGGAGCCCGGGTGGTGTGGGCCCGCAAGGACGGCCTCCAGATCCTGGGCCGGGTCGTGGCCCTCCACGGCTCGAAGGGCGCGCTCCGCGTACGGTGGGACCGCGGCTTCCCGCCTCAAGCCCTCGGCACCCAGGTCAAGATCATTCCCTGACGCCACGCCCGGCGCGCTTCGCGGGCACGGCGCGGATCCGCCGACGCTCCGTTCTCACTCGCGGCACGGGGTAGCATTGTTGTCGAGGTCGTGATCTGGTCCTATGAGTCAATCTGCTTTCTTAGATGGCGTGGAATGATCACGGCATCGACTTCCCGCCTGGCGTCCTTGATCCGCCTCAGGGCGCTCGGTGTCGCACTGTACCGGCGCAGGATAACGATGCGGGTAGCATCGACGAGTCCGAGCTTTTCAACGGATTTCTTCCGTGGCGAAGCTGCGTCGAGCTCGATCATGACTCTCTCGTTGGGACGTTATCGTCCTTGCGAACTGCCCCACCAGGCTTAACCCGTCTTGACAAAGTGGCTTATCAGAGAGTCGGGATATTGAGAAATACGAGGAAGCAGCTTGGGCCAACCTCAAACCGGAGGCCTGCTGGCTTGAAGACCATGTACGATCATCTTGGTCTGTCCAAGGACGAATTCACCAAGCTTTCCGACCAGTTCCGTCATGACGCTGCTTGGTTCCACGGCAACCTGGAGAAACTTCGCAGGGGCCACGCAGGAAGATATGTTGCGGTTCTTGGTGGCAAGGTTATCTCTGAGAATCGAGAAATTGATGAGGTCATTCGCGAAGTCGAAGCTTCAGGCGCCAATTCGCGACTGACCTTCGTCGGATTCGTGACCCCTAAGCCCATTGACCTGATCTAGTATCTCGGATGCCCGTCATGCGGATCGCTGGCGAATCAAGGGACGATGGGCCGTACGTCATTTGTGGCGTTCGAACGCTCACCGGAACCTTCGGTGGCGAGGCTGAATTCCTTCTAGACACAGGAGCATCGCGTAGCCTCCTAAGTCTCTTTGATTTCCGACGTCTTGGAGGGAAGGTCACCGATCTTAGGCCAACGAAGGCGATTCGACTGACTAGCCTGACGACCCAAGTCCCATGTCGATTGCTCGAGGGAGCGGTGCTTGATTTCCGCGGAGAGGAGAAACAGGAAGTCCATTTGGAATTCGATCACATTGCGGTTCCGACAGCGGAGCTATGGGCTCCAAGTATGCTGGGTCGCGATTTCCTACGAATTAGCGGCTGGATCCTCCGGTATCAGCCAAGCCGGGGGGTTTGCGAACTTGGGGCTTGGGCGGAAGCTAGTTCTTGACCATGCGCCGCTGTTACAAAACGGAGCGTCAAGAATTCGGCAGTCGCGTAGCACTGTGCCGAGAATGCTATCGCAGCCGCGACCGTCCCGCTCCCTTACCGATAGCCCCGCCCACGGATGAAGATCTCGACGACCTTCACTTCGCGCTCCACGACCGCGTAGATCGCCCGATAATCTCCGATCCGGATACGATACTTCCTTGGATCCGTCCCCTCGATGACTCGAATGTCGGCCTTCGGACGAGGTCGAAACGGATCCTCCTCGAGGACACGCAAACCCTTTACGATGCGAGTTCGCGTTCCGGCAGGCAGTTTGCGCAGCTGCCGAGCCGCTGTCTCCGACAGCGTGACCCGGAACCTCATACCTCATCCAATGAGATGAACTCCTCTTCCTCGAGGATCCGGTTCCACCGGGCATCGAGTTCTTTGATCGATGCTTTTTCTATCAGTTCCCGGATGACCTCGTCGTAAGTCTGGCCCTTCGAGCCCAGCTTGCGGAGCATTTCCTTCGTTTCCTTCTGCAGGGAAATCGTTGTCGAGCCGGCCATATCATGGCCACCATGGCCGCCATGGTACTTATGCTTGACCATGTTACGTCATGAATGGAGTGCTACGCCGGGGGGCGCCGGTCGGCAAGCCACCGCCGAAGAGAGACGAGAAGATCCTCGACGTCGTACTCCGCCGCCAGACGCTCCACGTACGCCCATTGAATCCGGTCTTCATACCCCGCAGCCAGGAGCTGGGCATGATCCGCGTCGTGAGGCCGCCGCCAGTGCTTCGCCGAGGCGAGCCGCTTGACGATCAGATCCTCCAGGGCCGCGAGGCGGATGGATCCGTACGGCGTCTCCAAGGCCTGTGTGCGCGCCAGGTCGCCCGTGTAGGGAGGCTTGACGAAATCGAGAATGATGCCCAACCGTTCGTTCAGCCAGATACGACCTTGGCGGATGAAGCGCCACCCGAGCAGCACCTTGTCGACGTCCGCGCGTCCCGTGTAGACCACGTCGACGTCCCCCGTCGTGTACTGCCCCCGCGTATAGAATTCGATGGCCGAGCCTCCCACGACGACGAACTCCGTTTCCGATGCCCGGAGCTCCGAGGCGAGCAGCGCCGCAAACCGTAGCCGACGCTCCGTGGGCGACGGCGCCCCGGACACGATGGCCTCGACCTCGCGATAGGCGACCAACGGTGCCCTCTCCATCAATCCGACGGATGTGACCGGGCGACTCGCCGCAACGCGCGGTCCTTGTCCGGAGGTCGTTCGAACTCCCGGTAGTTGGGGAGCTGTTCCCGTTTCATCCGGGATGGCCGGGGCGCGAATCGTACCGGCCGGAGTCGGTCCAGACTCGCCTCCCTCTGCCGCACGCGCACCGGCGAGAACCACTCCTGGAGGGTCGTGATCCTCACGTGGCGCAGGAGGAAGCGTCGGAGATCCGGATCGACGAGGGAGTAGCGCCGCACGGCCGGTCGATCCGAGAGGACCTGCACGAGGCCCGCCTCTGCGAGGCCGCGGAGGATCCCGTACACCTTCGTAGGGTTCGCCCGCGCCGCCTTCGCGAGCTCGTATCCGGTCTTCGGGACCGTAGCGTCCGCGAGCAAGCCGAGGACTCTCGCCCTCGTTTCTCCACCAAGGAGACGACGGAGCGCCGGCTGGAGGATCGTGGACATCGATAACCATATAGTCTAAATGGGATAATGAATATTGTCCTTTTAGGATCCGCCACGCGGGCTCCCCGCGGCCTCCGTGAAACCGCGACCAACGGTGTGCGCTGAGCCATGCGCGCACCGATGAGTTTATCCCTTCCGCCGAAACCCCGCCGTCCTCCCATGACGCCGCCGATACGATCGTAATGGAAGACTGGACCGTAATCTTGAGGCGGCCCGACGGCCGACTCGAGTTCGAGCACGTCGAGGCGGAGTCGTTCGCCCTTGAACTCGATCCGCTCTCGAAGAACTCCCGAATCCGGTACTACGTCCTCCGCGACTCGGACCGCGCCGAAGTCGCACGGTTCAACGAGAAGGACGTCGTGGGCATTCGGAAGGGGCGTCACATCGACATCACGGCGAAACACGACTGGGACTGGTAATCCGGTGGCCGGCGCGCTACTCTCTCCGGTTGGATGCCTGATCGGAAGCGCCGTTGCAGGCACGAGAGGGAAGACGGCAAACCGAACCCGCCGTCGCTGTCACGAGGCCGCAGTCGCGCTGGGCCGAGGCTCCCTTCCCGTAACCTCGATGCGGTCCGGGTCGCCTACAGCCGGCGGATTAGTCGCCGCGATCCCAGAGGGACCGAGCGCTGCCTGTGTCCCGACGCACGGCTCGGTGGATTGCCCGTCGGCAACGTCGGCAAGAACGACGGCTTGCGTCGCGCCCTCATCGTGGCCTCGAAGCCCGAGGCGACCTTGATCAGAGTCGGCTCGCTGAACGCGGTCCCGTAGAAGCTCATCCCGAGGGGCAGGCCGAACGCGTCCCCCATCGGCACGTTGATAATCGGGTATCCGGCGATCGCCGCGGGCGCTGACGTCCCGAAGATGAAGTGGTCGCCGTTCACGAGGTCCGACGTCCACGCCGGCGAGTCGGTCGGCGAGATGAGGGCGTCGAGCCCGTTGCCCTGGAGGACGGCGTCGATCCCGTCGGTGCCGCCGGTCCGCCGGGCCTCGGGCGCCGCAGCGTCGTACGTCGCTTGGTCGAACGGATCGGCGTCCGCGAGCTCGAACCACTCTTGGCCGAACCACTTCAGCTCCTCGGCCGCGTGGGCCTGATTGAAGGCGATCAGCCCCGCGAGGGTCCGATCGTACCCTTCGCGGTCGAGGGCCACGTCGCTCCGTGTCGCCAGGTACGCGTTCAGGTCGCGCTTGAACTCGAACACGAGGACGACGATCTCCTCGAATGCCGCGTTGATCTGGTCGATCGTCGGGATGTCCGCCGGATCGACGATCGTCGCTCCGGCGCCCTCGATCGCGGCGACGGCCGCGTCGAACGCGCCGCTCACCTCCTCCGTCACAAAGTCTGTCACGCCCGCGCGGGGGATGCCGATCCTCGCGCCGTCGAGGCCGTCCGGGTCGACGAACTGCACGTAGTCATCGTAGACGGCGCCCCGGTTCCCGATCGGGCCCGTGTTCGTCGCGGGATCCCTCGGATCCGGCTCGACGCTCGCGATCGCTCCGAGGACGGCGGCGGCGTCCGCCACGGTCCGACCGTGCGGGCCGACCGTGTCCTGGCTGTGGGCGATCGGCACGACGCCCGCTCGGCTCACCAGCCCGACGGTCGGCTTGATGCCGACGACCCCGTTCGCGTTCGCGGGACACACGATCGATCCGTCCGTCTCCGTGCCAATCGACGCGGCGGTCAGGTTCGCGGACGGCGCGGCGCCCGAACCGGACGAA
This sequence comes from Thermoplasmata archaeon, assembly GCA_036395115.1. Classification (NCBI taxonomy): domain Archaea; kingdom Methanobacteriati; phylum Thermoplasmatota; class Thermoplasmata; species Thermoplasmata archaeon. The sequence continues at coordinate 35,787 of DASWDU010000022.1, forward strand.
GAGCCGCACGGGTTTCGGTCGAGCACGTACGGGTTGAGGCACTGCCCGCCGCGGCCGCTCCACCCGCTCGAGGAGAAGAACGACCGGAAGTTCGCCCATTCGCTCAGGTTCGTCTTGCCCAGGATGACGGCTCCGGCCGCGCGCAACTTCGAGGCGACCGTGGAATCGAGCGACGGGGCGGCGCCCACGAGGGCGAGGGACCCCGCGGCCGTCACCATCGCGTCCGCCGTGTCGATGTTGTCCTTCAACACGATCGGAATCCCGTGCAGCGGCCCGCGCACGATGCCCTGACGTCGTTCCGCATCGAGCGCCATCGCGATCGCCTCGGCGTCTGGGTTGACCTCGAGGATCGAGTTGAGCCGCGGACCGCTTTGATCCAGCGACCGGATCCGCGTGAGGTACATCCGCACGAGAGAAAGGGCCGTGAGCGACCCCGCCGTCATCGCGGCCTGCAGGTCGGCGATCGTGGCCTCCTCGATCTGCGGAGCGGGCGCTCCGAGCTCTTCGACGGTCCGCGTCTCCGGGGCGACCGCCCCTCCCGCTCCGATGACTCGAGCCGCCGCCGTGGCCGCGGCCGCCGTCGCTCCGAGGCGCAGGAAGTCCCTGCGGTCGAGGTCCATGCTATCCCTCCCGCGATCCGAGAATCGAGTCCGTGAAGTCGCCCGTCCGAGACACGCCGCAAGGCCGAAGGCTACCGGGACCGACTGGTCGTGTCATGACCCCTTCCCCCAGAGGCTGGGCGCCGCGGCTGAAGGCCTCCACCCGCATAAGACTTGTCCTCACTCGCGGCGTCCGATCGAGGCGGCCTGAGCCGAGTCGACGTCCGCCGGATCGGCGAGACAGCTTGACCCTCAGACGCTGCACGACTGCTCCTCGATCACCTGAAACCCGTTCCCGTCGTCCACGGCGACCCGCTCACGGATCCGACGGCGCTGTGGCGAGCGTGGCGCGTGGCGTGGCTGCCCGAAGCGGTCGGTCCGGCGGAACCCACCGCGAATTAGACGTCTCCTTCCATCACTTGGAACTCGTTCCCGTCGGGGTCTGCGAACCAGAAGATCGTGCCCCACTCCTCTTTCTTGACCGGCTTGGTGATCTTGACGCCCTTCTTCCGGAGCGCCGCCTCCTCCTGCTTCGCGTCCTTCGTGGAGAAGAGGTATCCCGTGTTCCCCTTCTCCGGGCGGGAGTCGGGGCACAGATGCAGCCGGACATTCGCGCCGCGGGGCGCCACGGTGACCCAATGGGGGAACGAGGTCACGACGCGGAAACCGATCTTGTCCTTCCAGAACTTCGTCGCCTTTCCCTCATCGCGCACGACGAGCGCGACCGTCTCGAACCTGAGCATGGGCGCGGGAATCCGCCGTGACGCATGAGACCGCGGGAGGACCGCAACAAACGACTTCGCTCCCGATCGAGGCTACCGCTCGTCCTGTCGGAGCCGCTCGAGGTACGCGTCGACCGGATTGAAGGCGATGAACAGGACCGGCAGGGCCACGTAGATGCGCAACGAGGCCGGGGGACTCACGAACGCGAGGGCGATCGCGACGAGGGCGATCACGGGCCCGACGGCGATCCAGTGTTGGACCTTGCGGACCAGGCCCGGGTCCATCCCCTCGACCACGAGCCCGCGGTCCCCGGTCATGTACCACCAGGTCACGTACCCGAGGACGGTCAGGAGGCCGATGGCCCCGTCGTACAAGGTGAGGGCAATCGGGTCGTCCGGGTGTGCGCCGAGGACGGACGCGACGAATGGGATCAGGGCGACCCCCAGGAAGAACCCGATGCTGAGCCAGACCAGCGTGCGGTTCACCCGGACGAGGAAGTGGAACGTCTGGTGATGCGCGAACCAGAAGACCCCGAGGACGACGAAGCTGATGACGAACGTAAGGAAGGCGGAGCGCAGCCCGACCAGCTGCGTCGCGAGATCCGCGTTGCTCCCGTCGGGCAGCCGCAGATCCAGCACGAGGAGCGTCATCGCGATCGCGAAGATGCCATCCGCCAACGTGAGGAGGCGGCCCGGCGGCATCCCGACGACGGTGCGCGTTCCCGACTCCATGCTTGGTGCTCTCCCCGTGTCCGATGGAGCCGCTCACTTCTTTCGTCGAGTTCCGGAGGACCGGCTGTGCCGATAATCGCGCTCCATCGCCGCGCCGAAGCGCTTCCACGCAACCCGCGCGGACGCCTCGCGCTGCGCCTTGGTGAGTTCCTTCGTGCCGGGCATTGTGGGCCGCCGCCTCCAGCGAAGCTCGAGCTGCGTCCGGCCGTCCGGGAGCGATGTCAGCACGTAGTCAGCCGTGACGTCGCGGCGATTGCCGACGCCGTCCATATGCCAACGGTTCGGAGGACGCAGGGTGACGACGTCCCGCCCCCAGAACCAGCCGTCGGGCATCTCCTCGAGGTCCTCGAACACGACGCGCCGCGCCGACCGCTCGATGATTTTCCGCTGGTATGCCTCGCCTTCGAGGGCTGCGTCCGCGGGCGTGTAGTCCGTACACCAGGCGAACGCGAAATCGAGCGGCACGCGGAACGTCGCGGTGATGCGGTACTCCGGTCCCCATCCACTCCTGCGACCCGGCGCCATGATGGCCTCCCTTCGTCTCGAATCCCGGGACGCAGATATGCGAGATAAGTCTTGCCGCGGTGGATTCCGATCCGTTCCACGAACTCTCGCGCATCCCTTAAGTGAGGCGATGCATCCGGTGCCGCGATGATCGAAGGCCAGCCCACACTCTATCGGGACGCCGCGCTCGCGGACGGCAGCGGACCCTCGCTCACGAACGGCGTGAGCGTCCTGGTCGAGCAAGGCCGCGTCCGTTCGATCCGGCCGACATCCGACGAGGGCGAACTCCCTCCCGATGTCCACGTCGTCGACGCGGGCGGAGCGACGATCGTCCCGGGGATGGTCGATGCCCACAGCCACGTCACCCTCCCCGGCGGCTCGCATTGGATCGACCGCGGATTCGACCCCGCAGAGGAGTTGCTCGACGTCGCGGAACACAACGGGGATCTCCTCGGACGCGCGGGAGTCCGCTGGGCACGCGACGTCGGGTCGCCGGCGGCTGTCGACCCGCGCGACGGGAGGATGCGGGCGCTCGCGCTCCGCGTCCGCGAGCGATGGCGCGACGATCTGTCGCGGCCGCGGCTCCGCGTCGCCGGAACGTGGATCGCGCACGGCGGCGTCCTCCCCCCAGGCCTCACGATCGATGCGGACGACGGCCCGGCACTCCTCGCGGCGGCCGCCAAACAGCTCGACGACGGCGCGGACCTCTTGAAGCTCTACCTCGACGGACCGAAGAAGGAGGAGGCCCCTTGGTCGACGGAGACCGTGCGGGCCGTCGTCGACCTCGCGCACGGCCGCGGGGCGAAGGTCACCGCGCACTCCGGCCTCCTCGCCGGCGCTCGCGTCGGAATCGACGCCGGGGTGGACTGCCTCGAGCACGGCTTCGAACTCGACTCCGACGCCGCCGCGCAGATGGTCCGCCAGGGGACGTTCCTCGTCAGCACGCTGGCGATCTTCCGGTCGTGGGCGTCATTCGCCCATACGACGACATTGGCGCGATTCGTAGGCGACGAGGGGAAGGAACGTACGGCGCGCCGCCGAGAGCGGGCGATCGAGAGCGTCCGGCTCGCCCACCACGCCGGCGTGAGGATCGCGACAGGGACAGACTTCGGCGGCGGATCGTTGCGGGCGAACCACCTCGCATGGGAGGTCGAGGCGCTCGTCGAGGCCGGCCTGAAGCCGTGGGAGGCGCTCGCCTCCGCGACGTTGCGGGGCGGGGAACTCCTCGGAGAGGCCGATGCCGGCCGGATCGTCGAGGGCGGACCCGCCGACTTCTTCCTCGTCCACGGTGACCCGCTCGCCGACCCGACAGCCCTGTGGCGGGTGTGGAAAGTCGCGTGGCTCTGGGAGCCTCAGGCTCGCCCCCGCGGATCGTCGGTGGCAGTCTAGCCGCCTCGCCGCTAGGGTACCCAATTGCAGAAGGTTGCCGCACGGAAACCTCACGGCACGGCCCTGCCGTTTACGGCCGGTACGATTGTCGGACGACGAATTCCGTCGCACTTTCCTTGCCGTGCGGGATGTTGCAGATTTGTGCAGTACCACCGGTCCTGAACGAGAATCGCATTGGGGAAGCCGCACCGAGGACATGCCGTCTTCGAGAACGTTCCGATTGGATTAGGGTACCCTGGACGACGCACCGCGATCGGGGACAAGGGGGTGCGTCAGCGGGGACGTTGCGACGCGCCCCCATCTACGGGTCGGCACGAGCAAGGGGCCAGGTCCGACCATCAGCAGTGGAGGAACCGGGGGGAGGGACTCTTTTCGAGTTGTCGCTCGGGAAACCGACGGAGGGGCCCCCGACGCCTGCAGCGAGCGCCGTGCGGTTCCGGGATCGGCGGAGGATAACTTTCTTGGCTCCGAGCGACGTGTGACCCGTCGAGCGTGATCGCGCATGGCGAAGATTCGCGACTGGGAGGATATGCGGACGATGTCCGCCCGCCTCCTCGAAGAACGGACGGGAGAGGGCGTGGCGGCTTGGAATCGGCGCGTCCAGAAGGAGGGTTTCGAGGACGAAGAGGGACTTCGCACGTGGTTGACGGAACACGGGGTGACGGGATACGCCCAGACGCTCCTGGTGATGGAACGGTTCGGTTACCCGGACTTCCTCACTGCGACGGCGGACGAACTCATCGACGGGCAGTATGCGGATCGGCCGCAGCTGAGGCCCATCTACGATGCCGTCATCGACGCGGCTGCAGGCCTCGGGGACGTCACGATCCAGGCCCGCAAGACGTTCGTCTCGCTCGTCTCGCCCCGCCGGACGTTCGCGCGCATCCAGGCCACGACGAAGGACCGGGTCGATCTTGCGTTGCGCACCGAGCGGGTGAAGCCTGGCGGACGCCTGCAACCATCGAGGATCCACGAGACGATGCCCGTCCACATCGGCCTCCGGTCCGCGAAAGAGGTCGACGCCGAAGTGGTGCGTTGGCTACAGCGAGCGTACCGCGAGAACGCCTGAGAGGTTGATTCGGAAGAAGATGATTCACTCCGCCTTCAGGTAGCGACTGGCGATCGCGGTTCCCGAAACGAGCATGCCCGTCGCGAAGAGGGCGAGGTATCCGAGATACGACCACTCCACGGTCCCGAAGACGACGATCCCGCGACCCAGGAGCGCGGAGAACGAGACCGGGTTGACGCTCGCGATCGCCTGCATCCACGCGGGGAAGTTGGCGAGCGGGAGGAGCGCGCCGCTCGCGAACATGAGCGGCATCGTGATGAAGTTGGAAATCACGCCGGGCGTCTGCCAGTCCGTGCTCGACGCGGTCACGGCGAGGAAGAAGCACGACATGCCGAGCCCGAGGAAGAAGATCCCAAGGATCCATCCGAGCCACATGAGGGGATCCCCCGCGAAGCGCACGCCGAACACGAGGGCGGCCACGATCATCACGGGGATCTGAATGAGCCCGCGGCTCGTCGACCCGAGGACCTTGGACCAGTACACGGTCGCCTTGCTCGTAGGCGTCAGCAGGATGCGTTTCATGAATCCGAAGCGTTTGTCCTGAATCGTGCTCATCGATCCGAACATGCCAACGGTCAGCATCGACGTCGACAGGACCCCGGGGAGCAGGAAGGCGATGTAACTGTCCGTGTGGAAGATCGTTTGCACCAGGGCGGGCGAGGCCCCACTGAAACTGCTCCCGAAGAACGCGAGCCACATGAACGGTTGGACGAACGTGATGACGAGCACCCACGGATTCCGGAAGGTCCGAAGGAGCTCACGAGCGTACAGCCCGACGAACTGGCTCCGCTGGCTCACCCGCGGTCGTTCGGACACGAACTCCCGCCGCGATACCCGTGCATGGGTCGTTTCCGTGCTCATCGTCGAGCCCTCCTCATCTGCGCGTAGAATTTGCGGTAGTCGGGCACATCGGACCCCGGTTGGTCGATCCGCTTGCCCGTGATGTCCAGGAAGACCGTCTCGAGGCTCGGCTTCTCCACATTGATCCGCCGGATCTCGTCCGTCTTCAGCGTCGAGAAGAGATGGGGGAGGACCTCTTCCGCCGCGGACACGCGTAGGATCCACGTCTTCCCCTGGGTGCGGACGTCGGAGACGCCGGGGATCGCGCGCAACCTCGCTTCATCGACCTCCTCGCTTGTCTCGAGCTCGACGAAGTCCGACTTGACCCTGGCCTTGAGGTCCGTCGGGCTCCCCGAGGCGACGAACTTCCCATGGTCGATGATCGAGATCTGCTCGCAGAGTGCGTCCGCCTCCTCGATGTAGTGGCTCGTCAGCAGCACCGTGATCCCGAACTCCCGGTTCACGCCCGTGATCAAGTCCCAGAGCATGTGTCGCGTGTTCGCGTCGAGGCCGATCGTCGGCTCGTCCATGAACACGACCTCGGGTTGATGGAGCAGCGCCAGGGCGATCTCGAGCTTCTTTCGCATCCCCGTCGAGAAGGTCTTCACGCGATCCTTCCGACGATCGAGGAGGCCGAAGTACTTCAGCAGGTTCTCCGCCCGGTCCTTCCACTCTGGAAGGCTCTGGAGCTTCGCCTGCAACCAGAGGTTCTCCCACGCCGTGAAGTCGTCGTCGAGGATGACCTCGGACGCGACCCAGCCAATCCGCTGCTTGACGTGCATCGGATCCCGGCGGACGTCGAAACCTGCGACGGACGCATCGCCCTCCGTCATGTCGGTCAGGCCCGTGAGCAGCTTGATCATCGTCGTCTTGCCGGCCCCGTTCGGGCCGAGGAGTCCGAAGACCGTCCCCGAGGCGACGTTCAGGGTGACGTGGTCGACGGCCGTCAGCTTTCCGTACACCTTCGTCAGATTTTCCGTGACGATCGCGTTGTTGACCATGGCCATTCCCATCCTCACTTCGAGAGGATCCGCAGCGCCTTCTCGCGCATCTCGACGACCATCCGGCGGAGCTCCTCCGCCTGTTTCGGGGTCACGTCGCTCATGTTCGCCCGGAGGAGCTTGCCCGTCGCTCGGAACTCTCGGAACAGCGCGGCCCGCTCCGGCCCGACCGCGGACTCGAAGGCGCGGAAGCGCGCCTCGATCTCCTTCCGACGACTCCGCAGATACGCCTTGCCTTCGCGGGTGATGCGGTACGTCTTGCGCCGCTCCTCGCCGCTCACGGAGAGATACCCCTTGCGCGAAAGCGCCCTCAGCGCCGGATAGATCGCACCCGCGCTCGGCTTGTAGAACCCGTGGTATCGTTCCTCGATCGCCTTGATGATCTCGTACCCGTGCATCGGGCGTTCCTCGAGCAGCCGGAGGACGAGCTCTTTGAAGTCGCCCTTGCCGAAGAAATGGAAGAACCCGCCGAACTTCTCGGGGGAGCTCACGAGGAGAGCTCCCGTCGCCGGAACCAGAGGATCGCGAGCACGCCGCAGACGATGGCGTACGCCGCGAAGACGAGGACGGAGGTCGCGGGATCCGGCACGAACCCGACACCCTCCTGGCCTCCTCCGGGTCCCGGTCGCACCCCTGTGCCACCGAGCGCGTTCGTGATGATCCCCGAAGCCGACGTCGGGATGAACCAGGGGTCGATCTTCGCGACCGGGAGGATCGCCCCGACGATGCCGAAGATCAGCGTGAACAGGAAGAACGTCAGGACCGTCGCCGCGACCGTGCTCTTCAACAACGCCGAGAGGAGATAGGCGACCCCGACGACCGCGGTCATGTACGCGAGCGCGTAGAGGTAGGAGAGCCCGACGTCCCACGTCAGGGAGCCCGTGATCGCGAGGGCCGCGATCGCCGCGGCGCCGTAGTACACGGTGAGGACGGCGGCGGAAACGATCAGACTGGCGGCAATCTTCCCGACGACGAGGACCTCCCGGCGGACCGGGTTCGGGAACAGGAAGTAGCCCGTCCGCTTTTCGTGCTCTGAGACGAGCGCGTCGGCCGCGAAGAGGACCCCGCTGAGGACCACGAGCAAACCGCTGAACGTCGCGAACGTCGAGACGAACGCGTTCGGGGTCGACGCGTACGGGATCCCCAAGCCCGGCGGGAGGCCGAGGAAGAGGCCGATGATCAGCCCCACGAGGATCAGCATGCCGAGGAGGCGGCGGCCCCGGATGTACTTGCGAATCTCGTAGCTCGCGACGGTGACGACCTGACCGAACGGCGTCGTCGTCATAGGCGATCCGACTCCTGGATGCGGTCGAGGTAGAGCTGTTCGAGCGATGAGCCGAGCGGCCGATACGTGATGACTTTCAGGCCGCGGGTCACCATCGCTTCGAGCACTCGCGCCTGCCCTTCTTCACCGCCCGAGATTCGGAGGTCGATCGTCGAGTCACCCTCGTTCTTGATCTCCACAATTCCGGGGACTGATGCGAGGGCTTCGAGATCTTCCGGCGTCGGCGGACGGAGGAAGCTCGTCTGGAACGTGGAGGTGTCGGACCCCCGGGAAAGGTCGCGCACGGAACCGTGGATCAGAAGCTCCCCATGGTTCAGGAGCGCGACATCGTCGCAGACCTCCTGGACCTCGCCGAGGAGGTGGGAGCTCATGAAGATCGTCCGGCCCTCGCCTTTCAGCGATTGGATCACGTCGCGGACCTCCGCCATGCCCCTCGGATCCAAGCCCGACGTGGGCTCGTCGAGGATGAGGAGGGCGGGTTCGTTGAGGAGCGCCTGGGCGATCGCGAGGCGCTGTTTCATTCCCTTCGAGAACTCCTGGATCCGGTGGTCGGCCCAGTCGCTCAACTTGACGCCTTTCAGGACGTCTTCGCTGCGCGATTCGATCTCCTTGGACGACATGCCGCGGAGGCGTCCTGCGTATGCGAGGGTCTCGAGCGGCGAGAGGTAGCCGTAGAACTCCGGGGTCTCGATGACCGCGCCGATCCGTGCGAGCGCGCGGGTCGGCTCCTTCCGGACATCGATGCCGAACAACGCGGCACGGCCTCGGGACGGTCGAATCAGGTTCGTCATGATCTTGATCGTCGTGGACTTCCCCGCACCGTTCGGCCCGAGGAAGCCCAGGGACGTGCCCTCCGGGACCGTGAGGTCGAGTGATTTCAGCGCGGTGAAGTGACCGTACTCCTTGCCGAGCCTTTCGAGCTGGACCGGGAAATCGCGCGTGCTCGATCGTGCGCGGGAGGATTGCATGGGAATCGCGATATATCGCGATATACTTAAACTCTTCGAGGTGGTTGCGAGAACACGGGTTCACATGCCGACACGTACCGTAGAACGAGGGCCGGCCATCCAGCATGCTTCTTATGGTCTGAGTCGTTCCCCGCGTTAGGCCTCGAGACATGTTGGATCCAGGTCCGTCTCCGGGCGTTCGCCCCTTGATCAAATCGATGCGTTGGCTCTTGTACGCGGCGAGCGCCCTCGTCTTCCTCGCGGGTTTCCAACTGACGGTGTTCTCGGAGCAGACGGCCACCTATTTCGCTTGGACCGTCTCGCCGCCCATCACCGCGGCGTTCCTCGGTGCGGCGTACTGGGCCGCCGTACCTGTCGAGGTCATCGCCGCACGCCAGAAGACCTGGTCGCACGCGCGCGTCGCGGTCCCGGCGATCTGGCTCTTTACGACACTCACCCTCGTCGTCACCCTCGTCCACTTCGACCGCTTCCACTTCTCCAGCTCCAGCTCGGTCCCGAGCGCCCAAGGCGCGGCGTGGTTCTGGCTCGCGATCTACACAGGCGTGCCAATCGCCATGCTCCTCGTCGGCTGGCTGCAACTTCGCGCGCCGGGAGTCGATCCGCCGGCCGGGCCCGCCCCTCCGAGGTGGATGCGGATCGTGGTCCTCGCCCAAGGCGGCGGCATGCTCGCCTTCGGGTTGGGCCTCCTCGCCGCGCCGACCGACGTCGGCCGGATGTGGCCGTGGGCCCTGACGGCGTTGACCGGACGGGCGATCGGGGCGTGGCTCGTCGGGATTGGCTTCGCCGCGTTCCACGGGGTCCGGGAGAACGACTTCCTCCGCATCCGGCCGCTGGGTGGCGGTTACACGGTCTTCGCGATCTTGGAACTCGTCGCACTCGGTCGGTACTCCGGGGGAGTCGATTGGAGCGGCCCCTCCGGGTGGGTATACCTTGCTTTCCTGTTGAGTATCCTCCCGCTCGGACTGTACGGATGGTTCGGCCACGGTGGCGTCCCCCGGTGGATACGGCGGAAATGAATCCGGGTCGGCAGCTTCCCGATAAACGAGCGATCGCTAGGCCCTAATCGCGCGCGTCATCAGGAAGTCTTGGTGCACGACGTTCCGGTCGAAGTACTGGGCCACGATCCCGTCGTACTCGCGACGGAAGGCGGCCAGGCGCGTGGGATCGTCCTTCAAGGTCTGTATGACCCGGACCATCGGTCCACCGGTCTGCTCCATCATCCGCCGATAGTGCTGGGGGCTCAGGGCCGGCGCGGTTTGCACCCCGCGGTCGAACGTCACGTCGCGGACGGCACTCCCGAGCCTCTGGAGCACGACGTTCGGATCGCCCCACTGGCTCGCGGGAGCGGGCTTCGGGTCCGGGGGCGGAGGCATGTACTGCGCGACGAGCGCGAACACCCGACCGAACATCAATTCCGGAGGCCACGTGTGGAAGGCGATCGTGCCGCCCCGCTTCAGCACGCGGAGCATTTCCTTGACCGCAACTTCGGGACGAGGGGCGAAGATGTGCGCGAACTGGCTCAGCACGACGTCGAACTCGCCGTCTCGGAAGGGCAGGCTCTCCACGTCGCCCTCCTTCCACGCGATGTCGTCGACTTCGGAAATCGCCGCGTTCTCCTTCGCGACCGCGAGGAGTTCCGGCGTCAGGTCGAGGCCCGTGACGACGGCGCCCACGCGCCGCGCCGTGATCGCGACGACGCCGGTCCCGCATCCGACGTCGAGCACCTTCTGTCCCGGCCGGACGTCGGCGAAGTGCACGAGCTTCGCCGCGGTCGGCGTCGTCATCTGAGCGAGCGGCGCGAACGATTTCCACACCTCGCGTTGGGCCATCTTGAACGCTTCGAAGGGATCGGACGTCATGGTTTCGCCCGCGGCAGCGCATTGAGGCGGATAACGCTTCGGGCGCCGTTTGCGAATGGCCCCAAGCCAGCTGGTCGCACCGGACCGGGCGGGCGTTTTATAAAGAGGCTCTGATTTCGAGGCTCAGAGGCCCGAGGCGAGATGAACCTCCGGGGCCTAGTCGCCTTCATGAGTGGTCGTATGAGCGCCCTCGACGGCAAGGTGGCGTTGGTCACAGGCAGTTCGCGCGGCATCGGTGCGGCGATCGCCAAGCTCTTCGCCGAGAGAGGCGCAAGCGTCGCGGTGCACGGCAGAGATGTGGCAGCCCTGTCCGCGGTGCAGGCGGAGATCGAGCGCGCGGGCGGACGCGTGATTCGAGTCGTGGCGGAGACGACCAACTTCGCCGAGATCGAGGCGATGCGTCACCAGATCGAACGAGAGCTTGGGCCCATCGACATCCTGGTCGCGAACGCGGGGGGCAGCCTCACGCCACCCGGGCCGCTCGAAGACACGCCCGAGGAAGGGTGGCACGCGCCGGTCGACGGCAACCTCACCGCGACGTTCCTGACGATCAAGAGCATCCTGCCCGGCATGAAGGAACGGAAGCGCGGAAACATCATCACGATCTCCTCCTCCGCGGGCCGCCGACCCCATCCCCGGTCCCCCATCCCATACGCCGCCGCGAAGGCGGGCATCGAAATCCTCACGCAGGACCTCGCCGCTCAAATCGGCCCGTACGGCATCCGGGCGAACTGCATCGCCCCCGAGACGATCCTCACGGAACGCAACAAGGAGTGGATCACCAAGGCGCAACAGGAGGCACTCATCGAGACGCACCCAGTCCGACGTCTTGGCACGCCCGAGGACGTCGCGCGCGCGGCGCTGTTCCTCGCCTCCGACGAATCGACGTGGATCACCGGCGTCGTCTTGGACGTGACCGGTGGTGCGGTCATGGTGTAGTCGCGCGTGGACCAGCCACTGGCGCCCGATTTGCCCGTTCCTTCGTTTGAAAGTTCCTGTGTCGCATCGACACGGCTTTACATAGGTAGGACGGATGGCGGGCACCATGACGACCGTCCTCTTGCAGACGACGATGGGCGACGTGAAGATCGAGCTCTTCGATGATCGCATGCCGATCACGACAGGGAATTTTCGCAAGCTCGTCGAGACGCACTTCTACGACGGCACGATTTTCCATCGCGTGATCAAGAGCTTCATGATCCAAGGCGGCGACCCCGAGGGCACCGGACATGGCGGACCCGGCTATACGATCAAAGACGAGCTCCCCTCAGACAACCGGAACGCGCGAGGGACGATCTCCATGGCGAACGCAGGACCGAACACGGGCGGGAGCCAGTTCTTCATCAACGTCGTCGACAACGCGCGGCTGGACCGGAAGCATCCCGCGTTCGGCCGGGTCGTGGACGGGATGGAGGTCGTCGACGCGATGAGCCGAGCGCCGACGGACGACCAGGACCGGCCCCGGACGAAGGTCACGATCCGGAAGGCGAGCGTTCTACCGTAGGTTGGGTCTCTTCGGACTCTTGCCGTCGAGAGACAAGGCGACTCTTGGGCGGCGGAATGAGCTACGACTGAGCGTGAAACGCCAGCCATTACCCGAGAGCCGATCGCTTTCGGTCCGCCGAACCGCGTCCAACTGCGTGACATACCTCCGAAAGTTCTATCATCTATGACATGTGTTCACGCCCCCGGGGTAGAGGAGATTCTGCACCGGCTCGGTCTCGACGAAGTCGCCGCCAACTAGTCCGGTCGCGCAATGGGGGAGGAGACCTCGTCCGCGTTCACACTTCACGGCAAGATCATCACGGCTGGACGGGAGCCACTCAAAGGTGCGACCGTGGCGGCGTATGACAGCGACCCACTCATCAATCCGGACGATTTCCTCGGCGAGGCCACGAGCGACGAACGCGGAACCTTCCGAATCGACTTCGACAGTTCGAAGTTCGCGGGATTCCTCGCGGTCCTGGAGGGATCTCCGGACGTTTACCTCATCATGAGGGACGCGCACGGAAAGGAAACGCTCAGGACCTCCGTATGCAAGACCGGAAAGGAAATCGAGTATCACATCAAACTCGGCGATGAGAAACCGCATCCCGACGCCATCGACCCATACGCAGGCAATGCGCGTCGCCTGCTCGCGTACTTGCGGGAGGCGGGCGCGACGATGGGAATCGAGCATCGCTGGAATCTCGACGTCCTTCAGAACCCAAACTTCCCAACCGACATGCAGGACCGGTTGCGCCAGTCGACGGAGGCGTTCGACGACAACCTCGCGAACTTCAACCATCTCATGGCCCTGCTCGATGGCGTCGTCAATCGCGACATGGAGGAGCGCCGGCTGGGCGCAATCGGGTATGACGGCCCACAGGTCCCGCACATACCGCGTCGTGAAGCACACGCAGACGCGATTCAGTGGTCGCGTCGGGAGGGATTTCGATGGGCGTAATTTTCGGCGTCGACGACGTGCCCCGGCGGAACGAGCGGTATGAGGTCGTCTCGGGAGACGTCGTCGACACCGCGGACGTCTGCATCATCGGCTCCGGCGCGGCGGGAGCTGTCCTCGCGAAAGAGCTCGTGGAAGGGGGCCGAAGTGTCGTGCTCCTCGAGCGCGGAGGGTACTACGAAGGACCGGACATGAACCAGAGGGATGTCGACATGATGCCCCTGCTCTGGAAGAACGGCGGCTTCAACTTCGACGACAACTTCCGAATCCCGATCGCCCAGGGGTCATGTCTCGGCGGCTCGACCATCATCAACGACGCGGTTTGCTTCGACCCACCCCTGCGGGTCATCTCCGAGTGGCGGTCCCTCGGCGTCGACTTCACGGACCGGGAATGGAGCGACCACACGGCACGGGTGAACCGCATCCTTCAGGTGACGGACGTGTCCGAGGAGGAGCTGAACCGCAACAATCGCATGGTCCGCCAAGGGGCGAAGGCGATCGGATTGAATGATCATCGGAAGAACCGCCGGAATTGCGTGAACTGTATGCAGTGCGGATTCTGCCATCTCGGCTGTCACTACGAAACCAAGCGGAACGTCCTGGTCACGTACCTGCACGACGCCCTTCAACGGCCCGACGACCCAATCCGCGTCTACTGCAACTGCTACGCGAATCGGATTGTACACGAGGACGGCGTGGTCGAAGGCGTCGAAGGCGAGTTTCGGGACATCGACGGAAATCCACGGTATCGGATCCGGGTGAACGCGAAGCTCACGATTGTGAGCGCCGGGGCGATCGCCTCGAGCAAGCTGCTGTTACAGAACGGCATCGCGCAAGAAACGGCGGGCCGCGGTCTCTGTCTCCACCCAGCCCCGTTCCTCATTGGCGACTTCGACTATGAGATCAAAGGGAATCAGGGCATTCCGATGGCCTACACGATTCACGACTTCGGGGTCACGCGGACTTCGGAGGCCGCCAGGGATTCGTACAACTTCCACGATGGGGAGTTTCTGATCGAAGGCATCTTTCTCCCGCTCGTTCAGCTCTCCATGGCAATCCCCGCCGGCGTGGGGGAACACCGCAAACTGCTCCAGCGGCTCAACAACCTCGCCATGGCCGGGGTCCTCATCCGAGACGCGAACAACGGCCGCGTGTCCCTGACGTCCACGGATCGGGCGAGCGTGCAGTATCGCCTCAGCGACCGGGAGCGGGACGTCACTGCGTTGGGGATCTCGCTCATCGGCAAGATGTGGTTCGCCCTTGGCGCCAAGCGAGTCATCACCCCGCATCGAGACCTGACCGTCGTCGAGCGGGAGGCCGACCTGCCGAAGCTCACGGACTTGATCCGCGGCGCCTCCGACCACCTCCTCCTCGGTTCCGCTCATCCTCAATCCGGGAACCGAATCGGAAGCGATCCACGCGATTCGGTCGTCGACTCCCGGTGCCGCGTCCACGGGTTTCAGAACCTCTTCGTGTGCGATGCGAGCGTCTTCCCGACCTCCGTTGGCGTGAACCCGCAAATCACGGTGATGGCCATCGCGTCGATGACAAGTGCACGGATCCTCCTGGATTGGAGCACGGACTATGCCAGGCTGACCGTCAGCGAGAGTCTCGGCCGCACGGGCTCGCTCACGCAGCCGATGTATTGCGACCGGGCCAACCTCTCGCAGCTGTTCGACACACTGGAGCCTAAACTGGGGACCGAGGTGCTTCCGAATAGCTCGAGCGAGATCGCAGACTCGACGAACTGGTCCTTCGACCCGCACACACTGATGATCGGGAACAATTCTCATTGGAAGGGAATCTTCCCCCGCGACGGGGACGTCGCGAGCACCCTCACGCACTACTTCGGAGGCTTCTGGAAGCGATTCGGACGGGGGCCGACCGGGGTCGAGGGGACGACGCATCCCTACCTGTTTCCCGTGTACGCTCGGAATCGGGCGATCGATTGGGAGACGCCGGAGTTCGGCAAAGCCATCCGGCTCGATTATCCGGATGCTCCCTACTCCTTGTTCCACGACGTGCTCAAGGTCGTGAACCAAGACATCCTCCTGGGAAAGGCCTTCCTGATCGAGCCGAAGCGAGGCCAGGAAGTCTTGACGTTCTGCATGGCCCGCCGGTATCCGCTTGAGTTCATGACGACGGAGGACCACGCCATGCTCTACGACCGGATGACCAAGCCGAACCTCGAGACGATGGTCGGAGTGTGGGACGGGCAGTTGGTATCCGACTCCGCCTGGACGGATCCGCTCTTCCGTTTCCGATATTACTTCGATGGCCCGACCCTCAAAAACGACTACGTGTTCAACCGGACCTTGGCCGGGACCGCGGTGGTGAACGAGGCGGAGGATCACCTCGAGATGCAAGACATCACCGGTGCATTCCACGACGAGATCCGAGAGGTGAATCGGGACCTCATGGTCGGCCGCTACGTATCCCCTAGGGACGGCCTCTTTCGCTGGCTCCCCGATGGTTTAGACTTCCTCCGAATCGACCGGTCCCAGTCGACCGTAACGATTCCGTACGTCCTCAAGAGAATCGGCAGCGCCTCCGCGTTCCGGGAGTATAGCGATTGATGCGCAGCGAGCGAGAAAAGTGACGACCGACCCCGTCGTGTACACGATCGCAGACACCCATCTCGGGCTGCGGGAGCGCGGCTGGGAGCGGAGCAGCGATGCGCCGGCCGTCGTCGCGGGTTTCCTGCGGTGGCTTTCCCGGCTACCTCCCGCGGGGGAGGCCATCCCCGTCTTGGAGCCCGTGGGAATCGGGACTCGAACGCTCAAGCCCCTCACCCATCTGATCCTCTTGGGTGACATCCTCGAGCTCTGGGACGCGGAGAACCAGACCGTCCTCCTGTCGGCCGCTTCCGTCGTGCCGTTCCTCGCCTCGATCCAAGGCCAAATCGTTTACGTGCTCGGAAACCACGACAACATCCTCGAAGAATCCGCCGGAACCTACCCGATCTCGGCGCTCTCGATGAGCGTCGTACCCAACGTCTTCCCGTTGCCCGGCAAAGATGGGATAGTAGAGCCCCTCCAGATCGGTGA
This sequence comes from Thermoplasmata archaeon, assembly GCA_036395115.1. Classification (NCBI taxonomy): domain Archaea; kingdom Methanobacteriati; phylum Thermoplasmatota; class Thermoplasmata; species Thermoplasmata archaeon. Next base: position 52,245 of record DASWDU010000022.1, read on the forward strand.
CCAGTCCTATGTCTTCGTTCACGGCCATCAACTGGACCGACATTTCATGCACGCGGGACGCACGTGGAGATTGCTCGGACATCTACGGCACATCGGCGCCGCCCTGGGGAGTTACGCTTGGGTTTTCTTCGGCCTCATGCTCCTTGCGGTCCTCTCGGTCTTAATCGTGGCGCCGGTCGCGGCTGCCTGGCTTCTGCTCGTGGCGCTCATTCTCTTGTTCACCCCTCGGGCCTATATGACGGTCGGCCGACGCCTTTGGCGTCGTCTCTTCGGCACGCGGTATCGGCGATCGGCCGCACGAGACGGATTCCATCGGTGGTGGAATCGTTTTCGGGAGGAGGTACGGCTGACCGCGTCCCTGGCCGTCGTCTTCGGGCACACCCACGTCTTGGACTGGTTCGAGGTCGACCCTCCACCAAAAGCGCCCGCCGTGCGACCGCAACGCGACCTAGCTGCTGACGCTCCTGAGCGGCGCCGGGAGCAGGCTCACGCGGCCTACAACATCTCGTCCTGGATCTCGGCTGGAGGTGGCTACGAAACGGTCACGTCGGCGACGCTTCTATACGCGGACGCAGAAGGCCCTCTATTCCTCGGCTGGGACTGGAACGCAAAGAAGCCATTTCATATCCCGTTCGAATTCGTCAGCCTTCGACCGACGCGCCGGCTCTCCTCGTCAGAAGCGGAAATCGCGCAACGTCTGGGTTGGCCGGAAAAGCTAATCGAAAAGTGGAGTCGGACGGACGAGAAAGCGCGGACCATATGGTCCGCTCGATCGGAATCCCGAAGGCTCATGCATGTCCAGAAAACCTGAATGAGCCCCCCAAGAGAACCGCCGCGGAACGCTCGACACCGCGCACCGGTTTCCATTCGGCAGTCCAACCGGGTTTCTGACCGCGTGCGGCCCGCCGTGTTTTCCACGGGCGGCATTCCTGCTATTTCTCATGATGGCCACCCCGACCATGACCGTCACGGACACGTCGGGCAAACAGGACGACGTCACCATCGTCGTCCAATGTTTCCCAAGCCCGGGCAGGGGATGGCCTCCCTCCCCACGCACGCGGGGCTGTTCGTACTCGGACCCATGATCGGTCTGCCGGCTCCGAGCTGCGTCTTCCACGCCGCACGGCGGAGCGAATCGACGCATCCCCGCGGGGAATTTGGGCCCCATCACGCGGAAACGCTCTTGACGAGCCGCCCGGACTTCCACACCCGAACGATCGCCTCGGGCGACGTCAGGATCGACAGATCCGCGAGCGGATCCTTCCGAACCGCCAGGATGTCCGCATCGTACCCTGACCGGAGCTGACCCGACTTCGGCGCCTGCGGCCCCAACGTCAGCGGCCCGTTCGCGGTCGCGGCCTCGATCGCCTGCAGGGGTTTCATCCCGGCCTCGATGAGGTGGAGGAACTCCCGCGCGTTCTGGCCCCACGGGGCGATCGTGTCTTCGCCGGTACTCCAGATGTCGGTCCCGAGGGCGATCCGCACGCCTTTCCGGACGGCGAGCTGCAGCGAGCGCTTGTGCTGGTCCCCGAAGGCGACGACCTTGCGGTACGCGTAGTCCGGCACGCCGAATTTCGGACCCTCCTTGAGCAGGCGCTCGATGATGTACCGCGTCGGGACGAGGATGGCGTTCTTCTCGCGCAAGAGGTCCGCGGCCTCGTCGTCGAGGAACGAGCCGTGCTCGATCGTCGCGCACCCGGCCTTCAACGCGGCCATGATGCCCGGCTTGCCGTGGCAGTGCGCCGCGACGGCGCGTTCCGCTCGCGCTGCCTCCCCGACGATCGCCCTCAACTCGTCGTCGGAGAACTGCTGGTGCTCCGGGTGGTCCACCTCGCTCATCACCCCGCCGGACGCGCACAGCTTGATCACCCTCGCGCCGAGACGGAGCTGGTTGCGCACGCCCCGCAAGCACTCGTCGACGCCGTCGCAGATCTGGAAGTAGTGCCCCGATTCGCCGAGCGCATGGATGTACGACGTCGGGAACATGTGCAGGTCGCCGTGGCCCGCGGTGGGGCTGAGCATCGCCCCGCCGCCGTAGATGTGCGGACCGGGGAGCGTTCCCTCGTCGACCACCCGCGCAAGGTGCACGCCGAGGCCGACGAGATCGCGCACGCTGGTGAAGCCGGCCATCAGCCCGGTCTCCGCGTTGTTCATGGCCCGCGCCGCCATGACCGGCAGCGACGTCTTGGCGGTCTCCTCGACGTTCGCGGACCGGATGCCCATCAGGTGGCCGTGGCAATCCCACATCCCCGGCATGACAGTGGGCACGCGATGCACGGGGACATCCTGTGGCGTCTTCGGCGCACCCTCAATCGGCCCGGCGTATGCGATTGTCGGGCCATCGATCACGACGCACCCGTTCCGGATCGGCTCGCCGCGTCCCGGGATCACGAGGTCGGCTTCGATGCGTTCCATGCCCAACGGGAACGCCTCCGTATGAATGAGGATTCTGGGAGCGTTGCACAGCGCGGGTGGCCTTGTTCGCGCTCCGCAATCGAGAGCCGCAACCGCGCCCCGAGGACGATTTGGGCATACGACTATCTACCCGGCACGGGCCATCCCGCGCCTCACGGGGCGGGGATCATGGTGAGGACTTCTGGATTCAATGGCGTGAAGAAAATCGGCATACTTGCGTTCGCATTGGCGGCGGTCGCGGTCCTCACGGCACCGTCCGCCGCCGCGGTCAGTCCGAACCGATACACCGTCACGCCCCTCGTCTCAAACAACGGCGTGCCGGGCACGGTGGTGGACGCGAACCTCGTGAACGCATGGGGTCTCGTCGCCGGCCCAGCGACGCCTTGGTGGGTCGCGGACAACGGCGCGGACCTATCGACGCTCTACAACGCGACCGGGGCGAAGCGCGCCCTCGAAGTCGGCGTTGCGGGTGCTCCGACCGGTCTCGTCTTCAACTGCGATTCGACGAGCTTCCGTGTGGGCAGCAGCAACGCCGGGGCGTTGTTCATCTTCGCGACCGAAGGCGGCACGATTGCCGGCTGGCATCCGTCCCTCGGGACCGTGGCGCAGGTGAAGGTGGACTCCTCCGGCGCGGGCGCGGTCTACAAGGGGCTCGCGATCGCCTCGACCGCGACCGGGCTGCAGCTCTATGCGACCGATTTCGCCAACGCGCGCGTCGATGTGATCAACACGACCTGGGCCGTGCAGACGACGGGCGGATTCGTCGATCCGAGTCTCCCCGCCGGATACGCCCCGTTCGGGATCCAGACGATCGGCACGCGAATCTTCGTCACATACGCGAGGCAAACCCCGGGCTCGAATGACGAGACGGCTGGTCCGAGCCTCGGCTTCGTCGACGCCTACGACACCACCGGGAACCTGCTCGTCCGCGTCGCGCAGCGCGGCCAGCTGAACGCGCCGTGGGGCATTGCGATGGCCCCGGCGAGCTTCGGCTTCTTCGGCGGCGACCTGCTCATCGGAAACTTCGGGGACGGCCACATCAACGCGTACCAAGAACAGGCGGACGGGACCTTCGAGCTGGCCGGTACGCTCCGCACGTCCGACGGACACAGGCTTGCAATCGACGGACTCTGGGCCTTGCAGTTCGGACACGGCGCGACGGCCAACGGCCCGACGGACACGCTGTTCTTCACCGCGGGCCCGAACGACGAGGAGGACGGACTCTTCGGCTCGATCCGAGCCGCGTAGACCAATCGTGGAACCGAGTTCCCGTGCCGGGGTCGGCGAGGCTCGCATTCCGGCAACGAGGCTCGGAGCGCGTTTGGCTTTTCCGTCCATCGGCGGCGCCTTCGGGCCCGTCTGCCGCATTGATACCGCCCGGCTTGGCCCCCCGGTGCTGGGACTCAGCCATGAGAATGAGCGAGGAACCGTTAAGTCATCGAGAGACGACGGGCGGGCGTCGCAGAGCGGAGAGCCGATGGCGGATGTCGTGCAGCTCAAGTCGAAGATCTGCCTCGTCGGCGAGGCGGCGGTCGGGAAGACGTCTCTGATCCGCCGGTTCGTCTTGGACCAGTTCGACGACTCGTACATCCGGACGCTCGGGGCGAAGGTCTCTAAGAAGTCGATGCGCCTCGAGCTTCCGGAGAAGAAAGCCGAGGTCGACATCACGATCGCGATCTGGGACGTCATCGGTCACTCCGGCTTCCGGCAGCTCCTCGGGGACGCGTTCTTCGACGGGGCGCAAGGGATCCTCGCCGTCGCGGACCTGACGCGGCGCGAGACCCTCACGGTCCTGCCGAACTGGGTCGAGGCGGTCGAGGAAGTCTCGGGCACGGTCCCGATCGTCCTCGCAGCGAACAAGGCCGACCTCAAGTCGGAGGCACAGTATGGCGAGACCGAGGTCGCCCCGGTGGCCGCGATCTTGGGGTGCGGTTTCCTCCCGACGTCGGCGAAGACGGGCCTGAACGTCGAAGACGCGTTCCTCCACCTCGGGAAGCTCATCGCGAAGGCGCAACTCCGCGACGCGTGAGCCGCGGTGATTTGATAATCATCCCAGCGAGGTCGAAGACAAAGCGTTAAGGTGGGTCCCAGCGTCCGGCGCTCGGTGTCAATCCCATGCCGCACCGGCCGTTCCACGGCACGGAACCGCGAGGGCTCCTGTCCGTCCTACGCTCCCCTGCCTTCGAGGGCCGATTCGGACGGATGTTCCCGAACCTCCCGGCGTTCCTCCCGCCGGACGACGCGCTCGACGCGCTCGCGCGGGCGATGGTCGAGCCCGAGCCCAAGGAGGGCGAGGACGACACCGCGGGCGACAACCCCGACATCCCTGCGGGCTTCACGTATTTCGGCCAGTTCGTCGACCACGACCTGACGTTCGATCCGACATCGAAGCTCCAGAGGGACAACGACCCGGATGCGCTCGTCGACTTTCGCACGCCCCGCTTTGACCTCGACGCCGTCTACGGGCGGGGCCCGGACGACCAGCCGTTCCTGTACGAAGACGACGGCGTGCACCTCCTGATCGGGAGGAATGAGGCGGGAGAGGACGACCTCCCTCGAAACGCGAAGGGTCGCGCGCTCCTCGGCGACGCCCGGAACGACGAGAACCTGATCGTCTCCCAACTCGCGCTCGGCTTCCTCAAGTATCACAACCGGGTCGTCGAGGCTCCCGCGGTCGCGGACGTGCCGCCGGAACGACGGTTCGACGAGGGCCGCCGGATCGTCCGCTGGCATTACCAGTGGGCCGTCGTCCACGACTTCCTCGGACGGCTCGTCGGGAACGAGGTGATCGACGACATCCTCCGACCCGTGTCATTCAAGGTGCCCGCGGGTGGCGGATCAAGGACGATCAAGACGCTCTCGCCAGCTCTGAAGTTCTTCCATTGGAGGACCCGTCCGTTCATGCCCGTCGAGTTCTCCGTCGCCGCCTATCGGTTCGGGCACAGCATGGTCCGTGGAGAGTACGAGCTGAACGACGACGTGCAAGACGTCCCGATCTTCGCGAAGCCGCCGGCGGAGGACCTCCGGGGCTTCCGGCCCCTCCCGGCGGGGCATGTCATCGAATGGGCGCGGTTCTTCGAGTTTCAGGGCAGCCGCCTCGAGGTCCAGCCGAGCCGGAAGATCGACACGAAGCTCGCATTCGGGCTGAGCATCTTGCCCGAGGCGGTCGCGCGAGGCATCCGCGCGCTCGCGGAACGGGACCTGCGGCGAGGAAAGGCGCTCGGGCTGCCGTCAGGGCAGACCGTCGCTCGGGCGATCGGCCTTTCGGAGGATCTCATCATCCACGCTCGCGACTTGGAGCCCCTGCCGAAGAATCTCGTCCGCGTCTTCGGGGAAGACACGCCCCTATTCTTCTACGTTCTCAAGGAAGCAGAGGTCCTGAGCAAGGGACAGCAGCTCGGCCCGGTCGGCGGCCGGATCGTCGCGGAGGTCCTCATCGGTCTGTTGCGCGGCGACCCGTTCTCGTTCCTCAGCATGCAGCCGAACTGGCGCCCGAAATCGGCCGAGTTCGGCGCACGGAAAGACGGCGAATTCACAGTCGCGGACCTGCTCCGGTTCGCCGGCGTGACGATCGGATGACGATCGACGTCATCTCCTACGACTCATCCGCGGGACCGACCGCGGCCCGAATCGCGGCCTGATTCCGGCTCTCGCGGTACACCAAGAGCGTCATCGCGAACCCGATCGCCATGAGGCCTGCGCCGAGGAGGAACGGCGCGGCCGTGTTCACCTGTTCGAACAGGACGCCCGCGACCAAGGGACCCGGGACGCGCGCGAGGCTGCCGAGCGACTGGGTAATCCCAAGGATCGCGCCCTGCTCGTGCGGAGGCGTTCGCTTCGAGACGAGACTGGGGACGAGTGGGAATGCGATGGCGACTCCCGTCGCGACGACGCCGGTCAGGAGGACGTACGCGTTGACGTTGGCGATCCACGGCACGGCGGCCAGGCCTGCCATCATCGCGACCGTCCCCGTGGCCACGAGCCGCTCTTCCCCTGCACGGCGGGCGAGGCGGCCCGCCGCGGTCCCGACGACGATCTGGATCACGCCGATGTACACGAAGATCAACGCGAGTTCCGTCGTGCCCAGCCCGAAGTACGCGATCCCGAGACTCGGGAACGCGACGGGGATCCCGCTGAATGCGAACGACACGAGGATGAACGTGATCAGGAGCGCACGGATGGCGGGCCGCCGGATCGCATCGCGGAAGCTCGTCCGCCGGCGCGTCCCGTTCCGACGCCGCATATCCGGCGTCAGGGACTCCGGAAGGAGGAGGGCCGCGAGGCCGAAGTTCGATGCCGCGAGGGCGGCCGCGGCGAGCGCGGGCGCCGCAAGGCCAAGTGGAGCGAAGGTCCCGCCGATGACCGGCCCGACCGCGAACCCGACGCCGAAGGCCGCGCCGATCAATCCCATGCCCCGCGGCCGCTCCTGGGGCGTCGTGCGGTCCGCGACGTACGCCTGTGCAACGGAAAGGTTCCCGGACGCAACGCCCGCCAGAATTCGCGCCGTGAAGAGCAGCACGAGGGAGTTCGCGAAGGATAGCGTGAGGTGACCCGCGGTCGAGAGCACGAGGCTTCCGAGGAGGACCGGCCGCCGGCCCACGCGGTCGCTGAGCCGCCCGAGAATCGGCGAGAAGACGAATTGCATCGCGAAGAACGCGGCGATGAGGAGCCCGAGGATCGCCGGACCACCTCCGACTTGCTCCGTGTAGAACGGCAGGAGGGGAATGATGATCCCGAAGCCGATGAGGTCGACGAAGACCGTGAACAGCACGACGAGCAGCGGAGAGCGCTTCAGAGACCCAACCTCGAGAGGCCGTCGAGGACGTCGGTGGGATATATGATTGGCCCTGGCGTCCCCTCCCGAATGCGTCTCCAAGAAATATGGATCTCCTCATACGGTCGACGCGGAAATTGACATGCCGTCAGAGAAGTCGATCACGACCTTGAAGAAAATCTCGATCCGCGACATCGAAGCCGCGAGGAAGCGGCTCGCCGGTCTCGTCCTCCGCACGCCGGTGATCCGGCTCGACGTGGAGGACGCACCCGCCGAAATCCACCTCAAGCTCGAGAACCTCCAGCCGACCGGATCGTTCAAGGTCCGCGGCGCGGGGAACGCGATTTCCCTTCTTACTCCGACGGACCGGAAACGGGGCGTGTACACCTGCAGCGCCGGGAACATGGCGCAGGCTCTCGCGTGGCACGCCCGGCGCCTCGGCATTCCGTGCACGGTCATCGTGCCCGACACCGCGCCGCAGACGAAACTCGCCGGCATTCGGCGGTTCGGCGCAGAGATCGTGCAGCTCTCCTGGGACGAGGTCTGGAAGATCGGGATCACCCGCGTCTACGAACCGCTGAAGGACATGGTCTTCGTCCATCCGTTCAGCGAGTTCGGCATGATCGCGGGCAACGGGACGATCGGCCTCGAGATTCTCGAAGACCTCCCGACGGTCGATGCGGTCGTCGTCCCCTACGGCGGCGGCGGACTGATCGGCGGCATCGCGACGGCGATCAAGGCGCGGCAGCCGAGGACGAAAGTGTACGCATGCGAACCGGAAACGGCCGCGCCGCTCGCGGCCTCCTTCGCGGCGGGCTCTCCGCAAGAGTTCAAGCGGATCCCGAGTTTCGTAGACGGCTCCGGCGCGAGCAGCGTGCTCCCGGAGATGTGGGAATTGAATCGCCCGCTGCTGGCCGGTTCGATCGTCGTCTCCCTCCGCGAGGTCGCGTCCGCGATCAAGCTTCTCGTGGAGAGGCATCACGTCGTCTCGGAAGGTGCGGGCGGCAGTTCCGTCGCGGCCGCGCTCACCGGCAAGGCCGGAAGCGGGCGAGTCGTGGCGGTGGTATCCGGCGGCAACATCGATCCCGCGAAGCTGACGACGATCCTGGACGGCCGGGTCCCGTGAACGTGCACGGGGCGGACCGGCGATGGCCGGCCCAACGCCCTTGTCGCCCGACGTCATCGGGAGCACGATGACGCAGGGAGCAAAGGATAAGGACCGCGCACGGCATGGGACCGCGGACCCGTCGGGGGAGGCGAGCCCATCGTGTTGCATGTGACCTTCGCGACCCGAACGCACGGACCGCTGCAAGAACTAACGGAGCGGCGCGGGCGACTCACGATCGAGGCGTATCCGCTCGGTCGGTACCTCCTGCTGCGCGGACTCGGAGACGTCGATGGCCTCGAGGACGCGCCGGAGATCGTCGCCTCCGGTCGGAAGGTCCTCCACGCGTCCCGCACGAACGGGGAACGCACTCTCCTCCTCGACGGCCACGCGGGAGACGAGGAGGTCATCGCGCGCCTCGCCGACCAGGACGTCCACGTCCTACCGCCGATCCTCTGGCGCCGGGGCGAGGCCCAGCTTTCGCTCCTCGTCGACGAGGCGACGGACCTCGTCACCCTCCAGGCGCGCTTCCCGCAAGCCCGGCTCGTGTCGAAGCGCACTCGAAAGGAAGCAGCGAAGGTCGCGTTGGCGTCGCCGCTCTTCCTCCCGGAGATGACGGAGAAGCAGGCCCGCGCGCTCCTCGCGGCGTCCGACGCCGGCTACTACGAGTTCCCGCGCAACGCGACCACGGAAGAGGTGAGTACGTCCCTGGGCGTCGCGCGCAGCACGTTCGAGCAACACCTGAACCGCGCCGAACATCACGTCGTGAGGGCGATGCTCCCGATGGTGCGGATGCGGGCCGGCCTCCCGCAGGACGAAGCCCTCGAGGTCTACTCGCGATTCAGCCGCGAGCTGGGGCTCTACGTCCGACTCGAGGTCCTCGGGGACGACGTGGCGGCCGTGTCGCTTTCCAAGGAACCGATCCCCGCCTCCGCGGGCGCGGACCATCCATACCTCGCGCGGATCCTCGAGCACATCCGAACGGGGGAGGACGACCTGCGAGACATCCCGCTGCAGTTGGAGCTCTCGCCGTTCGAGCGGGAGGTCCTCGAACTCCTGCGGACGATCCCGCCCGGCGCGACGATCACGTACGGTGAGATCGCGAAGCGGCTCGGGCACCCGAACGCCGCCCGCGCGGTCGGCAACGCGGTCGCCAGGAACCCCGCGCTCATCGTGATCCCGTGCCACCGCGTCGTGCCCGTGTCCGGCCGGCTCGGGAACTACTCGGGTGAAGGCGGCCCGGAGACGAAACGGCGGCTCCTGGAGCGCGAGGGAGCCCGGCTCGCAGTCCCCGGCGTCCCGCGAAATCCGATCAAGGACGCCGTCCGACCGCGGCCGCTCGCCCGATCCGGGACCTGAGCTGCCGGCCGATCACGCCTCCGTCGGCCGGATGCCGCCCGACACGGTGAACGGATGCTCCTCGGCCTCGGACGTCCTGGCCCGCCCTCGCTCGAGCTGAATCAGGAAGACGCGGAGCACGTGCGGGCGCCTTGGCAGGGACCTCGAAGCCTCCGATTCGCGGCACTTCACGAAATCCAGAATCATGTCGAACTCCTCCAGAGAAATCAGATGGGAGCGAGCGCGGACAGGGTCCGGCTCACAGGGACTTGACGAAGCCCCAAATCGCTCCCACGAGGACGAGCGCCCCGGTCATCAAGCCCACGGTCGTGCCGGCCACGGCGACCAGCGCCAAGCCGGCGATCGCCGCGACGATCATCCCGTTCCGAACGTTGCGTTTCGACACGACGTAGCCTATCAGCCCGAGCGCGCCGAACAGCACGAGGAACACGGCCTTCGCGAGGGAGATGCCAAGGATTCGTTCCGCCACCAGGCTGGGCCCGAACGCCACGATGCCCACGAACGCGGCGATGGCCCCTCCGAGGGCGATCAGGACCTGGTAGGCCTGCATCCGCTCGAGCGCGCGCCACTTCGACGCGGCCCGCTCGGACCACGTTCCGGTTTCTGTAGACATGTTTCGTTCACCTCCTAATCCCGGCTGCGCGAGCGTACTTAAGCATCATTGGACGTTGGTCGAACGCGGGGCGGGCGTCGATGGGATGATGTCGCGCGGGCGGACCGAAAAGGAGGACCCTCCCGCACAATCGGCGGGCTGCGGCGCGTCGAAGGACTTATACCTTCCCCTCGATGCCCCGCGGGAGGCCTCGCGACGCCCAGGATCGAGATGGACGGGGCCTTCCCGCTCGCCCTCGACGCGGTGTGGCGGCTTCTCCACGCGCATCTCGACGAGGTCACCCTCCGTGAGATCCATCCGTGGATCCTGAGCGGGCGGGTGGTCCGGGAGGGAGATGCGGTCCGACATGCCAGCTTGACGTTCCCCCGCGAGAAAATCGCGGAGCGAGAGGTGCGGATCCTGGGACGCCGGTCCCGCACGACGTGGACGTACGCAATCGAGCCGCCGTCGCGGTTCGCCTACGAAATCCGATTCGGGAACGGCTCGACGAGCCGCTTCGACAACGCATATGCGGCCGTCCCGACAGGCACGTTCGTCAAGACGGTCGGCGAGATCTCGATCAAGCGCGTGCCGACGTTCCTGGGAATCTGGGCCACCCGGCGACTCCTCGACCGCGCGGACGAGGAAGACCTTGCGTACGCCAAGAGGATGGAGCATCCTGACGACCGAAATCAAAAAGGCTAAGCCGACTCATTCGATAGATGGACCTCGGTGGAATTGATGGCCCAGCAGTGCCCGAAGTGCGGTACGGACAACCGCGACGAATCACGTTTCTGCCTGTATTGCGGCGCGTCGCTCCCGGGCCCGACCCCCGAGGACGCACCACGGCCCGCTGTCACCGCGCCGATGAGCTCGTCCCCGCCGATCCGCGTGGACCCTCCGCCGGCCCTGCGCGAGCACATGCCTGATTTCGTCGGTCTCCTCGGGTTCGCGTTCTTCCTCGTCGTCCTCGGCGTCGTCTTCTACCTGAATCAGAATCTCTTCGCGGACCTTCGAGCGTGGTGGGACCAGACCGTCGCGGGCCAACTCCGGCCTCCGGAGAGGATCATCTCGTCCGCGATCGCGTTCTGGGGGTTGATCGGCGCTGCCGACCTCGTCGTCGCGGCGTTGCGGTGGACGATCCGGCGCACGAAAATCCACACACTGGGCGCGGCCCTTGGAGGCATCGGAATGATCGCGTTCGCGTACTTCCTCTACCGCTACTCCGTGCGCGAACTCAGTGGCTCCCAAGTCGTTTCGTTCGAGGCGGCGGTGATCGGAATCCTGCTGTTCGTCTACATCGGACTCGGGCTGCACTGGACGCGCGCGAAGCGCCGCCTCGCCTACGAGGCCACGGAACTCTCGCCGCGATAGCCTTCAAGGCCGGACGATGCTGAAGGACTCGGATCCGCCGGGCGGGATGAATTGGCTCCCGCACTCGCACGTCCAGACGAGCCCGGTCCTCTCGGCGATGACGAGCCGCGTGACCGTGTAGTCGAACCCGCATATCGTGCACGCGAGTACGACCGATGGCGCGGCCGCCTGTCGCGTCACGACGACCGGCGTTTCCTTCCTTCGAATCCAAGCCCTCAGCTTCGCGAGACGTCCCGGCCCCCCGTGCGCCGACTTCGGCCTGGCGCCCGGAGTCGCGAGAGAGATCCGTGCTTTAACTCGGGGACTTTCGACCACAGTCCTCCACTCCCGCGTTAGCTATTCGTTCGCCACCAGATAAAGGTCCGCGAGCTACTGCGGTCGATAATGAGAACGTGATGCGGTGTCCCGCATCCGATTCGTTCACCGTCACATCGATTGCGTCGGGAAGTGTGCGCGCTCCGAAGGATCCGCGCGGAGCCGATCGAGCGCGTCCTCCAGGACCTCGATAACCCGATCCCTCTCGGAAGCTTGATCCGGGTACTCGCAGCTCCAGCGACGCCAATAGGGCCGCTTGTGGGCGATCTTGTACTTGAGGCCGGACATGAACGTCGCGTAGCTGTCCTCGTCGATCTTCCGCACACGCTGATGCCCGAGGAGATACCAGTGGTAGAGCGTGCCCGGAGGCACTCCGGATCCCGGAGGCGCGGGCCTGCTTCTCCGTTTCACACTCTTGAAAGTGAACTCCCAGCGGTCCGGCGCGACCTTTTGCTCCCGCCAAATGGCATCCGTGTAGCGCCAGGAGTGCGATTCGCCGACCGCCATCCCGCTGTACGATTGCCCGTTGAATTCCTTGAGGTCGTCGAAGGACATGAATCGGACGCCCCACGGACGGCAACATAGAAGGCGTTTCTCCGGGGAGAGATGGGTGAAAGTGACGCGCGAGGGGACCTCCGGACGCGGTCGGATGAGACGGCCGTCCCGGCGTCGACCCAGGGGACCGACCTACCAGGGAAGCCCCAACGCTCCCGCGAGGAACCGGTTGAGCGAATCCATGGACGTGCACGCCTCGATGAACGAATCGAAGAAACGATCGCTCGTGACCTCGGGATCTCGGAACGGGCGCGCCCCCACGAAATCCTTCCGGCGAAGGTCCTGGATGAGAGGATGGTTCGGGTCGATGCCCGACGGCGGTCGCTTCAGCGATTCGCCCTCGAGTCGCACCTTGCTCCGGAGGACGTCCTTCCAGCGGTCCGGCTCGTCGAGGATGCGGCCTCGGATCTTCGCGAGCGTCGGCGGTTCCGGATGCCATACGCCGGAGTAAGCGGCGCTCTCGCCGGGTCCCAGGTGCAGGAAGAATCCGGGCGTCATGTGCTCGGGTCCCACCGCCTTCGCGTGCCAGAAGTGGATCCCGACGTGCGTCTTGTACGGGCGCTTGTCCGGGGAGAAACGGATATCCCGATAGATCCGCGAGAGAGATCCACCGAACGGCCGCGCGTCGCCGACGAGGTACGGGCTGAGCCTCTGCAAACGCGCGCTGGCATCCTTGATGAATCGGACTGCGGGCTCCTGGACGACCTTCTCATACCGCTCCTTGTTCGCCGTGAACCACGGTTTGTTGTTGTTCTTTCCCAGCTCGCGGAAGAATTCCATGAATTCCGACGTGAAGTACCGCACGCGTTCGGCCATCCCGAGGTCCCCCGACTCCCTGCCTCACAGAATGCAGCGGTCCCGGTTCAACGTTCGGGCGGCGGACCGTCCCGTCGTGAGGAAATTTCGCCCGGTGAGAACGGGAGGCAAGCTTGCTTAAGGCGCCACCGCGAGTCGTCTTTGATGGCCGCGCAGATGACACGGGCCAAAGCCGACGACCCGCTCCAAATGCTCGTCGTCTCCCCCCCGGAGGGCGTCGCCGAACGCCTGCGCGCCGCCCTCGCACCGATTCGACAGGTCCCCGGGTTCGTCTCCGCCGTCGTCACGCGCCGAGACGGCCTTGTGATCCATCACACCTTCAAGACGGCACGCGACGCCGCCGGCCTGAGCGCCATGGCCGCCGCGATGATCGGCGCCGCGCGCTCGACCGGCCTGGAACTCCGCAAGGGCTTGCCGGAATACGGGTTCTTCCGATTCCAAGAGGGCGTCCTCCTGATTCGAGACGCCGGGCCCGCGGCGCTCCTCGCCTGTTTGCTCGAGACGGATGCGAACATCGGCTATGCGATCGCCAAACTCACGCGCGTTTCCCAGCTCGTGCAAGAGACGCTTGAGGAACTCTGAGATGAGACGATGATCCACCGATTCACGTTGTCGGACGAACAGAGCCGCGCGGAATTCCAGCAGGTCTCGAAGGACCTCCTCGAGCACAACGCGACCCAGGGCGTGAACTACTGGGCCGGCTCGCCATTCCCGACGATGCTCATCTGGGCCGGCCGGGTCTTCGACTTCCTCCGCGTGATGGAGGAGATCGTCGGATTCTATCCGGCGCGGCGGCAGAGCTACCTCGTCGGGTACCGCTCGGGAAGCGACGGCGCCGCGGTCACCCAGTCGCTCCTGAAGTCGACCCCGGACAAGGCGGAGCGGGCTCGGCTCCTGGGCCGGGGCAACTCGATCCTCGCAGGGGCCGGATGGGGCCGGTGCGCGATCGAGTACGACGAGGACGCGAAGAAGGTGCGATGGGAATTCCCCGAGGGCACGGCGATCGGACTCGCCGCCCACCTCGAAGGGGTCCGCGGCAAGCCGGCGTGTCCGTTCATGGCGGGATTCGTGGCCGGCTGGACGAACCGCTCCCTTGGGACCCAGTTGGAGTTCGACGAGACGGCGTGTGTCGGGCGGGGGGACAAGCACTGCATATTCGAATCAGTCGAATTCCTGCGGCCGAAAGACGAGTACATCGAGTGAGCGGCCTCAGCCCAGGGGCCGGAACTTGTATCCGTAGTGGATCACGCCGGCCTCGCCTTCCTGACCGAGCTTCCGGAACGACGCCTGGACCTTCATCCCGATCTTGACGTCCTCGAGTTTCGCGTCGATCACCTGGGACGTGAGCCGTACGCCCTCTTCCATCTCGACGATCGCCATCACGTACGGCTTCTGCAGCTCGAACTGCGCCGGCGCGTCGTGAATCACGGTGTACGTGACGACGGTCCCTCGGCCCGTCAGCTTGACCCGCTGCATCCGTCCGACGGACTTGCGGCCGCAATCCGGGCACACGGCCCGGGGAGGGAAGTCGACCTTCCCGCAATGCCCGCATTTCGTGCCGATCAGGTTGTAGCGGCTCGGGACTTCACGCCAGAACCGAGGGATGGACATCTCAGTCCCCTCGCTCGAAGAGGTGGACGACCGCCGTGGCGCCGGTGCCGCCCAGAGTGTGCGTGAGGCCGCGACGCGCCCCGACGACCTGCCTCTTGCCCGCCTCGCCGCGCAGCTGGTGGACGATCTCGACGGCCTGCGCGACTCCCGTCGCGCCGACCGGCTGGCCGCGCGCCTTCAATCCGCCCGACGTGTTCACGGAAACCTTGCCGTTCAGCGCCGTGACGCCGTCCATGGTCGCGGGGCCGCCCTTCCCCTTTTCGACGAACCGCAGGTCCTCGATCGCGAGGATCTCCGATATCGTGAAATTGTCGTGGACCTCCGCGACTTGGATGTCCTTCGGCGTGAGCTTCGCCTGATCGAACGCCCGCTTGCCCGCGACGACGGTCGCGTCCATCGTCGTCAGGTCCCGCCGGTCATGGAGGGCGAGGAAGTCGCTCGCCTGCCCGGACCCGCGTAGGACGATCGGCGTGTCGGTGAACTTGCGGGCCTTCTCCGCCGCGCACAGCACGACCGCCGCGGCGCCGTCGCTGAGCGGGGCGCAGTCGAACAGCCCGAGCGGCTCCGCGACCCAGGGGCTCTGCAGGACGGCGTCCATCGTGATCTCCTTCTGGAACTGCGCTTCCGGGTTGAGCGCGCCGTTCTTGTGATTCTTCACCGCGACGGAGGCCATGTGCTCGCGCGTCGTGCCGTAGTCGTACATGTGGCGGCGGGCCATCATCGCGTACAGCCCGGCGAACGTCGCGCCGAAGACGCTCTCCCACTCTTGGTCCGCGGTCGACGACAGGATCTCCGCGGCCTGGACCTCCCCGACGTCCGTCATCTTCTCCGCGCCCCCCACCACGACAATGTCGTACATGCCCGACGCAATCGCGAGGCGCGCTTGGAAGAGCGCGATGGCCCCGCACGCCCCGCCTCCCTCGACGCGCACGGTCGGGAGGTGCCGGTCCGCGAGGCCCGAGTAGTCCGCGACGAGGGCGGACACGTGCTCCTGGTCGATGAACTTCCCCGCGGACATGTTGCCAATGTACACGGCGTCGATGTCCTCCGAGCGGAGCTTCGCGTCCTGGATCGCCTTCAGGCCCGCCTCGATCCCCAGGTCTCGGAAGGAACGGTCCCACAGCTCGCCGAATTCCGTCTCGCCGACGCCGATGACGGCGACGCCCCGCACCGGTTCATGCCTCCCGCATCAGGATCTTGCCGCGGTACTTCGCGTACGTCGAGTACTCGATGAACACGTGGTCCTCGATCTGCGCCTTGACCGTCGGCGTCGCCTCCCGCCGGATGCGCGCGATCTCGTCCGTCACCGTGATATCGAACCCGTCGGAGCCGGCGCCGCTCCCGTATCCGACGGCAAAGATGCGGTCGCCGGATTCGGCCTCGTCCAAGATGGCACAGAGGCCGACCATGATCGCTCCGCTGTACGTGTTCCCGATTTCCCGCACGCACAGGCCCGCGTCGATCTGGGCGTCCTTGAAGCCGAGTTGCTTCGCCACGCGGACCGGGAACTTCCCGTTCGGCTGGTGGAACACGGCGTAGTCGTAGTCCTCGGCCGTCGTGCCGGCCCGCTTGAAGAGGAGCTGCGCGCAGCTCATCACGTGCTTGAAGTACGCGGGTTCGCCGGTGAACCGGCCGCCGTGGCTCGGATATCGCTGGCCCTCCCGCCTCCAGAAGTCCGGCGTGTCGGTCGTGTACGAGACCGTGTGATCGATGTCCGCGATCGTCCGGTCCGTGCCGATCAGGAACGCCGCGCCGCCGGCGGACGCGCTGTATTCGAGCGCATCGCCCGGCGCGCCTTGGCTTGTGTCGGAGCCGACCGCCAGCCCGTACTTCATCATCTTCGAGAGGGTGAGGCCCATCGTCGTCTGCATCGCGGCGGTCCCGGCCTTGCACGCGAACTCGAAATCGGCCGCCGTCAGGACGGGGGCGGAACCGATCGCCTCGGCGACGATCGTGGCCGTCGGCTTGACGGCGTACGGATGCGATTCCGACCCGACGTAAATGGCGCCGATCTCCGTGGGGTCGATGTCCACCTTCGCCATGCACGCCCGCGAGGCCTCGACGGAGATCGTGATGACGTCCTCGTCCGGGCCGGGCACGCTCTTCGCGCGGATGTTGAGCCCGCGGCCCATCGCCTCGCCGTCGGCGCCCCACACCGCCCCGATGTCCTTCGGCCGAATCCGGAAGCGCGGGATGTACGCGCCGTAGCTGACGATGCCCGCCTTCATGCGATCCGCTCCAGTCTCGAGATCAGCTCGGGCTGATCGAGGTCCGTCCGGGCGAGGATGATGTTCTCCAGCTCCGCGAGCCGGACCGCGAGTTCGTCGATGTTCTCCGGCTGGACGTAGACGACCATCGCCGGCTTCAGCGGATGGGCCTTGATCGCGATCATCGGCGATCGCCCGTATTTGACCTCAGTGAAGAGCAGCGCCCTCTCGCTCGACGCCCCGTAGATGCGCAGCGCGTCGCTCGCGTCGAGGGTCGTGATCGCCTTGATCGAGTGGATGACCGTATACCCGTTCACGAGCCGCCGAGTGTTCAGTTTCTGCGTGAGGAGCTTGCCGTCGATCTTGCGGAGGAAGTCCGCGGCGCGCACGCCGACGGCCCAGTCCCGCATCGACGGGATGACGTCGGAATATTCCTGGAAGCGCTTCGAGAGCCGCTGCCCCGACTGCTGGTCGATGTCCAGGAGGGCCTCGACGAGCCGGCGGATCGTCTTGATCCCGGGAGACTCCCGCCGTCCCGCCTCGTAGTCGCTGATGACGCTGGGCGAGACGCGCATGTGGTTCGCTAGATCCGTCTGAGAGATGTGCAGCTCCTCGCGCCACTTCCGCATCGTCTTGCCCGGCTGGTCCGACAAGGCGATCTCGCCCGCGATCTTCTCGCGGAGCGGGAACTGCATGCCCGAGCGACACATGGAGGGCTATATAAGCGTGTCGAAGAGTCTATCGACGCACGCCGAGCGACGGAACGCGGTCCGCGTCGCCGGATTCGAAGGCGCCCGACGAATTTGTCAACGCGGGCCGCTCCGGATTGACAATCCCTTTACCTGCGGCCAACGGCGATGCGACGTCGCCCACCCATCGTGTCCGACGATTCTCCCCCGCGAAAATCGAAGCGTCCGCAACGGACCGCGAGGAAGACGTTCTATCTGGTGGTGTGGTGGATGTCACAGAGCCCCTACGCCGCCATCTTCGAGAACCGCATCGCGGCGGATGCCGCGGCGAACGTTCGAAACGCGATCCTGATTACGGTCTCTGGGGACGGGACGCAGATTCCGGAGATCGTCGACTGGTACCGTCGGGATCCGGAGGGCAAGCCGATGCCGGTCGAGTGGAGGGACCTCGCGGGGCAGGTCCGCGTCCCATGGAAGTTCCAGACGATCGACCAGTCTGAGGCGGAAGCCGCAGCGTAACCCGACCCATCGCGGCGCTCCCGCTCTCCAGGCGAGAAAGAAAAATGAGGGAAAGGGGTGGGGCCTCAGAAGTCCTGCACGCAGCGACCGAGCAGGAAGTTGTCGGAGACCGGCGCCCCGCTCGCGCTGAGGAACTCGAGGTAGATCCACGGGTTGCCTCCGACACCGCCGAGCGACGGCTGCTTCTGGAACTCGATCGACTCGCCCGCCGGGATCAGGACGATGCTCACCCTGACCGGCTTGTCGTTCTCGTGCGGACCGCCGACCGGATTGTCGTTGTTCCGGAAGATCAGCTGGGCGTTGACCCCTGAGAGGCTGAGTTCGCCGCTCAGGCTGATCGTCGAGCCCGTGTTGTCGCAGGATCCACCCGTGACGTCGGCACGAGCCAGCGCCGAGATCACGAAGTCCGTGTCCGCGGCAAAGGCGCCTTGGACGCAGCGTCCGAGGAAGATCTCATCGGACATCGCGTTCCCGCTCGTGTCCATGAACTGAACCCAGATGAATGGGTTGCCTCCCGTCCCGCCCAGCACAGGCTGTTTCGGGATCGAGACGCTGTCGCCCTCTGGAATCAGCACGGCCGTGGCCGTCGTCGTTTCGGTGTGCTCGTGCGTCCCCTTGACGTTGTTCTGGAACGTCATCTGCACGCCGAGCCCCGCCAGGGCGAGTTGACCCGAGAGGGTAATCTTCGGCCCCGGAGAGTTCTGGCAGTCGGACGACGCCGCGTCGATATGGACGCCGACC
This sequence comes from Thermoplasmata archaeon, assembly GCA_036395115.1. Taxonomy (NCBI): domain Archaea; kingdom Methanobacteriati; phylum Thermoplasmatota; class Thermoplasmata; species Thermoplasmata archaeon. The sequence goes on from DASWDU010000022.1 coordinate 71,317, forward strand.
GGCATGGGAACTTCCGCGCTCACCGATTGCTTCCCGATCGCGTCATCGGCCGTTGTCACGGAGGTCGACGCATTGCTCCGCGGCAGGATGGCCGCGGACAGCGCCGCCAGCGCGAGTGCGAGCACGATCAGGCACACAATTGCCATTCGGTTGCGAATATTCTTTACCTCCTTGCGACACGTTCGTCTCCGGCATTCGGGATAAGGGGCAGGGCCCGGGGTGAACACATGTGGTGCAGCGCCGAGGGTATCACCTCTGAGAATTCGAACCGCGTCGGAACATTTCGGATGGTTAGCACGTTTCCCTCGGTGAAGGGTGCCCGCGTGACTTTGGCACCGAGAGGTGCCGACGGGTCCGTACGGATCCGAACGCGCGGTCGAGGCGTCCAATTCGGTCGGAACTCGTCATAAGAGCTAAGCCGAACGGGACGATGCCGATCCATGACCTTTCAAGCATATCTCGACAACATCAAAGCCAAGACCGGCAAGACACCGGAGGATTTCATGAAGCTCGCCAAGAAGAAGGGCCTGTTCCGGCCAGACATGAAGGCGGGGGAACTTGTCGCATGGCTCAAGAAGGATTTTGGCCTCGGTCAAGGCCACTCGATGGCCCTCTGGGCCGTCTTCAAGGACGAAGGATGGGTCGAAGGTCCGCGGAAGAAGACCTGACCGCTCCCGAAGCCGAATTCCGTGCCGGAACCCTTTCCGCCGCACGAAGTCGAGCGAACCGTTTTCCTCGAATTGGAATCGTCGCCCATGAAAGTGGGTCCATCCGGATTTGAACCGGAGTCTAGTGGTCCCAAAACACCAAGGAAGAGGCCTCAGAATCCCCCGGGGTCGATCCCGGTCCTACCCGAATCCCGCGATCGTGTGGATGTGGACCGGATGGGTCGCGATGTACCGTCCGAGGGGACGGTACACCCAGTACGTGTGCCAGACGTACCAGGACGGGGCGATGAGCGGGGCGGCCACGAGGGCGGCGGCTTGCGGGACGGCGGCGGGCGGCAGGTTCGCGGCCAGGTAGGCGAGCCCGAGGGGCGCGACCCCGTAGCTCAGCACGAGCGCGAGGTCCTCGACCTCCAGGGTGAGTTCGAAGAAGCCCCTTCGAGTGATCGCGCCGATGCAGTCCCGGAACACGTCGATCGTCTCCATGGGCTCGAGAGGACTCGCCGCCAGCATGGCGGAGGGCGCATAGGGCGGGTCGAAGACGCCCGCGAGATGCGACGCCGCGAAGGCGAATCGATCGACCATCGCCTCCCGCGCGATCTGCGACGAAGCAAGGATCGAGGCCGCGGCCTCGATGTGCAGGCCATCCCGGTACCCGCGCGCGGCCATGCCGGACATCGCCGCATCGAACCGGCCGAGCGCCTCCTCCACCGAGTAGGGCGAACGCGCGAGCGCGGAGACCAGGAGGGCGTTGAGGGCCGGACGCGTCCGGCGGATGCCGTCGACTCGCGCGAACACCGAGTCCCACGAATTCGGGTCGAGGTCCGCCATGGAGGCCGCCGCAAAGATCCGGTCTTCCGGCAGGATGCCGTGGGACTCCAGTCGAAACCGGACTTGCTCGAAGTTCGTTCGGACGGGGCCGGGGTCGCCCGGGACCGAGGCCAGCACCGTCGAACCGACGAGACGGTCCTCCTTGTTCCAGCTGCCCCAGTTCACGTCCGAGTTGTAGAACTCGAACAGACGGGCGAGAAGGGTCGGATCCAGGGGCCGCTTCGAGAGGATCATCGATGCGAATCGGAGGTCCACGGTGGTGAACGGAGAGCCGAATGTCACCTCGTCCTCCGATCGCTCCTCTTCCGCCAGGAACAAGCTTCGGTACACCGCATCGGCGCGGGAAATCGTCTGAAGGAGCCCCTCGCGATAGCCGGCCATCTCCCGCTGGAAGTCCTCGAAGGAACGCCCCTCGAGCCGCTTCTGCCACGTGGACAGGTCCTCGAGGACGCCCTTCCCGGGGAGCGTGAGCCGGAAGTATTCTTGGGTCGGGCTGTTCCAGACGAGCGCATCCAAGCTCGTCTTCTGCCGCGTGATCTCCTCGAGGTCCGAGATCATCTTCTGGAGTTCCGGAGGCGCGGTCGGGCCAGGCGTCGCGAGGGCTTGGCGGGAGAGCTCACGCACGCGGTCTCGGAGGGGCAGCAGGCCGGACACGGCCGCCGTCCACCGGTCCCGCGTGGCTGGGTCGACAGGCCCGAGGAGACCTTCCGACACCAGAACGGCGCGCTCATCGGCGGTCACGGACACCTCCCGGTGGTCCGCAAGGGCTTGCAAGATCTCCCTCACGCGACCGCTCTCCATCACGACCCGTCCTCGTCGGCAAGCTCGAGCTCGACGCGGCACGCGTCCGCATCGACGATGGGCTCTACGTGCAGGAGCAGCTTTCCTCCGTTAGACTCGAGGGCGAGATAGGGATCGGTCACGCAGGCGCGTCCGAGTGCATCGAGGATCCAGCGACGCCGCGCCGCCGGCCCGCGAGGCAGGCGCCATTGGCGTTCGACCGCGACCGCGAGCGCCTCCATGGCGTAGAACGCCTCGTACACGTTGCGGTGGAACTGTCTTGCGATTTCCTCTCGGACCCCGGCGGGGTCCCTCGCAACGACGTCCTCGATGCCTTCGAGATCCGCGAAGTACAGCGTCCCGTCGGGCGCGACGACCGCGTCCTTGTCGAGCCACACGTCGTGGTAGCCCAAGCCTGCGTACACACCGCGTCGATCGTCGTGCCGGAGCGTTCGCGCGTACAGGGTGAGTGCGGCCATCGACGAACGCGCCAACTTCTCCAAGAACGACTCGGCGTCCTCGAACGATGCGATGCCGAACATCCCCAAGACGAGAGCGGTGTCGACCCCGAACGTCAGGGGGCTGTGAAAGTACACGCGGACGTTGGACGGCATGAGCCGGATTTCCTGCCAGTAGGCGCCCTCGTACCGACGATACCAGAAGAACCGCGAGGCGATCGCCGCGAACTCGTCCGGGATCCGGACCACGGAAACCACGGGGCACACATGGAAGCCTGCGATCTCGTCGCCGTCGGAGCGGAGGCTCGTGAGGAGGCCGATCGCCGCATTGTCGGGCGCCTGCGCGCCGTACGGGGTGTTCCCGAACCAGCGCTCGCCTGTGATGAGCCCCGACGCCGCGCCGTCTTCGAGCGCCAGGGCGTCGAGGAGAGCGCGATCCCGACAGATCGCTTTCGCTCGGGTGGCGGTCAGCGGAACGTTCTCGTACGCATCGGTCGCCGCACCGCATCCCTTGACCACGGCGATGAACTCGCGGTCCCGGATCACCCATCGACACGTCGGGAGGAGCGCGGACCGGTTGTCGTCGCGCACCCCTTCGATCGGCACGCCGGCCGGCCGGCCCGCCAACTTCCACAAGAGCTCCGGCACGTAGCACCCGGCGAGGTCCCGCGACCAAAACGATTCGAACCGCCGATCGCCGAGGACCTCCAGGTCCCCCCGCATCCGCACCAGGGACACGGCGTCGTTCGGGACCCAGACGGCGGGCCGCACCATCACGTCTGCCTCTGGAGCGCCGCGGGAGCCGACTCCGGCTGCTTCGAGTAGTACACCGTCTCCCCGACGGGCGCGAAGCCCGCGCGGGTCGCAACGCGCATCGACGCGACGTTCTTCTTCGAGATCTCGAGGATCACCCGGTCCACGCCCAGGGCCGCGAGCGCCGACAACCGCGCGTTCATGATCTGGGTTCCGATCCCCCGCGCCCGATACGGAGCGTCGACGGTCAGCGTATGGAGGCGCGCGACCGTGCCGACGACCGTCGCGAATCCGAATCCTACGACGCGCCCGTCGACGACCGCGACGAAGCCCAGATCGCCTCCCTGGAAGGACGAGGCGATGAATCGACCCGCGCTCGCCCGATACGTGGCCTGGGAGATGGCGGTGACCATACCCAGGTCGTCCGCTTGCATCGGCCGCACCAAGGATGTGTCGTAGTCGAGGGGCTGGGGATTGCGGAGCTGGAGAATCGCGAAGCGGTCGATCTCCTGCGACCGGAGGAGCCCGCTGGGGATCGTGGCGTCCGCGAAGAAGTCCCGCATCTTCACGCGCTTCAGAAGCACTCGGGCCACGGCATCGTCCGACGCGAAGAGGCTACCCATGCCCGACTCGCGATCGAGGAGGGCCAGCCCTCGGATTGTCCGGTCCGCCAGCGCCAGGACGACGGGATCGCCTTCCGCGACGGAGCGGTCGGCGAAGACCGGGAGGAACGGGCCGAAGAACGGAGAGCCGTTGGCCAGGAGGCCGGAGACGTCCCCGGGCTTCGTCGCCTTCCGGATCCGCACGTCGATCCGGGAGTCCTTCGAACCGACATGGAGCCGACTGGGTCCGCGCCTCGTGCGGATCGCCACCGCGATCGCCGCGACCGTTCCCGCCGGGACGCCGAGGTCCACGAGCCCGAAGGAGACGAGGTTCACAGGGACGGAGTAACTACTCGCCGTCACGAAGACCTCCGCGCGGAATCGGAAGGAGGCCGAGTAGGTCGAGTCCTGCTCGACGAACTCTTCCGAGACGATGAATCCGGAGTCCGGATCGAAGTAGTACGTATCCGTATAGGTCGCGGTGAATACGCCGTACGCGTCGTCGCGTGTGTAGGTGCCCGACGCCTGCAGCTGGACCGCGCGGTGGGGGATGATCCCGAACCACACGGTCGCGTCGGTGGAGCGGACCGTGAACACGTCGTCGAGCACGGCCACCGTCTGGCCCACGGAAACGGGCACGGGGATCCAGAACCACTCGGTCGCGTTCGCCTTCGTCGTGTTGACGTCCGAGCCCGAAATGTATTCGCGTGTCGTCAGGGAAAAGACCAGGGTCACGTCCGTGAGCCCAGAGAGATGCGTCCCGTCGGAGCCGTCGAACGTCCAAGATCCGAGACCGTGGACCGTCACCAGGTCGCCCTGGACCGACACGACGGAGTAGCGGGCGTGGGACCCCATAGTGTCCGTGTATCCGTAGTAGTCCCCGGAACCCTGGTCCACGTGCGTGTTGTAGTCGTACTCGAAGAAGTCGCCGGATCGAGGTGCCGCCGCGGCGACGACCGGGGGGAGCATCAGGCCGAGTCCGAGTGCGAGGACGCCGACGAGGCTCGCTAGCCTCCCCAAGGCATAGGGACCCGTGAGGAATCGAACCATCGAGATACCCAAGCTCCTCCGAGGCTCGCCGTAGCGGCGATTTTGCGCTTAAAGGTCACGCCGGAATCCCTCGAACCCGCGGCGCACACAGAAACCGGGTTGCGCGGTCCACGGGAGTGGGTCCGTCCGGATTTGAACCGGAGTCTAGTGGTCCCGAACCACCAAGGATAGACCAAGCTACCCCACGGACCCAGTGCATGCCGGCGTAAGAATGGGGCCCGCATAAGGGTTGTGAGCGATCGACCAGTACCGCGGAGCCGAGAAGGAACGGGGACCTCCCGCGGACCGAGAACCATCGTTCTCGGCCATCGAAGCCGCGAATCCTTATCCGCTCCGCATGCGTTCGCCGGCGAGAGGTTAACGATGCAGCCAGGGTCTCCTCCCGAACCGCCGCAGCCGCCGTGGGGAGGGCCGCCACTCGGTCCGCCTTGGAGGCGGGGACCACGCCCGTGGCGGGGGATGCGGTGGCGGGCGAGCGCGACGATCCTGATGATCACCGCGTGGCTCGTCTTCATCCTCCTCTACGCGGCCCTGTGGTCCGGACAGTTTACCCTCTTCCAGAATATCGTGATCTTCCTGGCGACGCTCATCCTGCTGATGGGGAGCATCGGCGCGCTCTGGGCCGCGTGGGGCATGCGATTCGCCGGTCCCGGATGGGAACACTGGCGCTGAGCTACGGCCGAGGGCGGCGTCAGGTGACGCGTTCGACCCGCAGCGAGCGGATCCGGCCGCGGTCGACCGAGAAGACGCCCCGATAGCGCCGGGCGCGGCCGGCATGGTATAGCGCGAGGACCTCGTGACCGCGTTCCTCGAGGCGATCGAGGGAAACCGTGTTCGGCGTGCGATACTCGAGGAGGGATGCGGCGATCTCGCGGATGCCCTTCGATTCCTTGCCGGCCTCGTCCGTGAGGGTGGCGTCCGTGGTGAAGAGGTTCAACGCGTCGACGACTCGGCCTTGGGACAGGGAGTCGTAGTACTCCCGTACGACGTGAGCCGCCTCCTTGGGCGACAGCTGGGTTTGCAACGCGCACATCGGCCGTTCCAACGAATCCGCTGCTCTAAGGGTTTACGCCTTACTCTCCGGAGGCCTACGGAGTTTCCGTACCTCGGGCGACCGCGTAGTCGATCGCGATCTCCGCGATGTCGGTGGCGTAGCTCGCCGTGCGGCCGAGGCTGTCGACGATCGCGGCAAGCGCGAGGAGCTCCTCCCCCTTCTTCGCCGCCACATGATGCGACAAGCCGTCAATCAACTTCTGATGGCGCGTGAGGTCGTCGACCGCGGAATTTGCCCCATCGATGTCGGCCGTCAGGAGCGCCGTGAAGGCTTTGTCCAGGATCGCAATGGCGGATTCTCGCGCCGCATCGAACTCCTTCAGGAGCCTCGGGTCGAGCCCCCGCTCCGCGAACACGGAATACGTGCGGGCAATCCGCTCCGCGTGGTCCCCGATCCGCTCGAACAGCTTCGCGAGGAGCCGGTAGTTGTGGAGTTCTGTCTTCCCCTTCGGATCCGAGGCGCCGCCACCGGGCATATGCGCCATGTTGTACTGCTTCGCGATCATCCAATAGAGCCTGTCGACGTCCTGGTCCCGCTGGACCACGTCCCGCGCCAACACCTCGTCCCGCGTGCGCAGCGCGATGAGGGCGTCCTCGTGCATCGCGCGGACCGTGAGGTGCATCCGCCGCAGGCACTTCTCCGCGCTGAGTTCCGCGGTGTCGGAGAGATCCTGGATTACGACGGCGTTCCGCGTCTCTTCGATCACCTCGGGCCCGATGACCATGCGGCTGAAATCCCGTGCGACGCGGCGGACGAACGGCCCCATCTCCGGCCGGAACCGCACCTCGATGTAGCTGAAGCCCGCGATGTACGCGCCGATCAGCTTGCGGAGGAGATGGTCCCGCCGTTCCTCACCCTTCTCCTCGAAGATCCGACGTCGCATCCGGGGCTTCTCGCCAGGCCGCGGCCGGATCGAGACCGCGCCGTCTCCGAGCGTGTCGAGGAAGACCGTGTCGCCCGCCTTTAGTCCAGCCTCCACGACCCACCGCTTCGGCAAGGAGACGACGTAGGTCGAACCGCCCGTCAGCTGTAATTTCCGTCCTTCCATTCCCTCACTCGAGTCGTCCCACGGACTATGGAGCCAAAAGGGTTGGCCACGTAGTCTATATAGTTCCCCCTTCGACACCGGTTGACAGGGCAGACTCCATCGCGAAGCGTCATAGGCCACGGAAAACTACGTCGGAGACGAATGTCAGGAACACCAGAGGAGATGGAGCGGCTGCGTCGGGCGTCCCGCCCCCGGCGTACCTGGCTGATCGTCGCGGTCCTCGCCGTCGCCGGCGTCCTGCTCGCGGTCGCTGCGCTTGCGGGCTGGTTCTCGCAACCGGCGCAGACGACGCTCCTGGGAGCGGGCGCTACGTTCCCGTACCCGCTCCTCAGCAAGTGGTCGAGCGCGTACGTCAACCTCACGGGGGTGCGCGTGAACTATCAACCGATCGGCAGCGGCGGCGGTGTGTCCCAGATCACCGCGAAGACGGTTGACTTCGCGGGCTCCGATGCGCCTCTAAATCCCGCGGAACGCGCCGCGGCCCCGGGGCTCCTCCACATTCCGGAGACGATCGGCGCCGTGACCGCAGCGTACAACCTGCCTGGGATCGGGAGCGGGCTGAACCTGACCGGCGCCGTCCTCGCGGACATCTATCTTGGGGCGATCACGACGTGGGACGATCCGAGCATCACGGCGCTGAACCCTGGAGTCAGTCTGCCTGGAAGCGCGATCCACGTCGTGCACCGCTCAGACGGCAGCGGGACCACGTTTGTTTGGACGAGCTATCTCCACCTTGCGAGCGCGGCTTGGAACTCCTCGCTCGTGGGCAAGTCGATCAACTGGCCCGCAGGCATCGGCCAGTCGGGGAACGCGGGGGTGGCTGGTTACGTCCGACAGAACCCGTACACGATCGGGTATGTCGAGTTGGCGTACGCCGTCCAGACATCGATGACCGTGGCGAAGGTGCGGAATCCGGCGGGCAACTTCATCCTGCCGAGCCTCGACAGCACCGCCGCGGCGGCGGCAGGGGCGGCCGCGAGCCTTCCGTCGGCGAGCGGCGATTGGGGCAACGTCTCGATCCTCGACGCCCCTGGGACGGAGAGCTATCCCATCTCCAGCCTGACGTACCTGCTGGTGTACGTCGAACTCAGCGTGATCGGCCCTTCAATGACGCCCACGAAGGCCCGGGCGCTCGTCGACTTCCTGTGGTGGGCCATCCATGACGGGCAGACGTACTCGTCGGCGCTCGTCTACGTGCCGTTGCCGCAGTCCGTCGTGATGCTCGACGAAACGGGAATCCGGTCGATCACGTTCAATGGACAAACGCTACATAGCTGAGGCCGGTTCGCCCGATCAAAGACCATGTCAGCATTCCGATCCGCCTTGGCCCACGGTCGACGGATCCGAGCGGCGACCCTGGGGGATACCCTCTTCCGCTGGTTCTCCAGTGGGGTCGCCTTCGCCGTCATCGCGCTCCTCGTCGTGATCACGGTCACCCTTTTCGTCGCGGCGCAAGAATCGATCCGGTCCATCGGCATTGCCTTCCTGGGCGAGTCGGTCTGGGATGCGGTGGCGGGGAAATTCGGTGCCGTCCCGTTCGTCTACGGCACGCTCGTCACCTCGGCGCTCGCGCTACTGTTCGGCGTGCCGATCAGCCTGGGGATCGCAATCTTTCTCTCCGAGCTCGCGCCCCGCTGGTTGCGAATCCCCCTGACGTACGTCGTCGAGCTCCTCGCGGCGGTGCCGTCCGTCGTCTATGGCCTATGGGGAATCTTCGTCCTCGCGCCCACGATGCGGGCCTTCGTCGAGCCCGCGGTCCAAGGAGGGTTCGGGTTTTTACCGATTTTTCAAGGGACGGCAATCGGCACGGACAAGTTCACGGCGGGCGTCATCCTGGCAGTCATGATCATCCCGACGATCTCCGCGGTGTCGAGGGAGGCGCTCCTTGCGGTGCCACAGAGCCAGCGCGAGGCGGCGCTGAGCTTGGGCGCGACGCGTTGGGAAACGACGCGCGTGGCCGTCCTCCGATATGCGCGCGCGGGAATCTTCGGCGCCGTCATCCTCGGCCTCGGACGCGCCGTAGGCGAGACGATGGCCGTCACGATGACGATCGGGAACCGGAACGCGATCTCCGTGTCGCTGTTCGACCAGGGACAGTCCATCGCGAGCTGGATTGCAAACGAGTTCTTGGAGGCGGGACCTCTCGAACAGAGTGCGCTCATCGAGCTCGGGCTCGTCCTGATGCTGATGTCCCTCGCGATCAACATCTTCGCCCGGTTGATGGTCGGCCGGGTCCTCCGGGTCGCGGAGGCCACCGAATGACGTTCCGCTTCGACCGCGACACGAGGCGCCGTTGGAAAGACTTGGGGATGAGCGTTGCCGCCCTCGCGTGCGTCGTCATCGCCCTGATCCCGCTGGGCAGCATCCTCGTGGAGGCGACCGTCCGCGGCCTCCAGGCGATCGGTCCGAGTTTCTTCGTCCTCGCCACGGGCGAGGGCGGAATCGGGAACGCAATCCAAGGGACGCTCATCTTCATCGGCCTCGCCTCCGCGATTGCGATTCCCACCGGCATCCTCACCGGAATCTACCTGGCCGAGTTCGGGAAGAACCGAGTCGGCGCGGCAATTCGATTCTTCGTCGACGTCATGACGCAGATTCCATCGATCATCGCCGGAATCTTCGCGTACTCGCTCATCCTCGAGCTAGGCTCGATCGGGATTGGAGACACACGCCTGTCCCTCAGTGCGATCGCGGGCGTGACGGCTCTCGCCGCGCTGATGATCCCGTTCGTCGCTCGCACCGCCGAGGAGGCGCTCCGGCTCGTGCCCGTCTCGACTCGGGAGTCGGCGCTCGCGCTCGGCATCCCTCAGCATCGAACAATCCTCGGCGTCGTGCTCCCCTCGGCGGGTAGCGGCCTCGTGACCGGTGCCCTCCTCGGAGTTGCCCGGGTGGGCGGGGAGACCGCTCCACTCCTCCTGACGGGAAACAGCAGCCCGTTCTCCTTCGCGGGCTTGGACCATCCGGTCGAGTCGCTACCGCATACGATCTACCTATGGGCGCTGAGCCCGTACACGTCCCAAAATCAGGCGGCCTGGGGAGCTTCGCTGATCCTCGTGCTCCTGATGCTCACGATCAGCATTCTCTCCCGTCTCGCGACCCGCGTTCGTTCCGCATCGGGGTGATCGGGGCGTGGCGGTGAAGCTCCACACGGCAGGATTGTCTGCGTGGTACGGCCCCAAGAAGGCGATCGAGGACATCACACTGGACATCGAAGAGCACGCGGTCACCGCGATCATCGGACCATCCGGCTGCGGCAAGTCGACCCTCATCCGTTGCCTGAACCGGATGCACGAGACGATCCCAAAGACCCGCGTCGAGGGGCAAGTCCTCCTAGACGGGGTGGACGTCTACGGGCTGCCCGCCATGAGCGTCCGCCGCCGAATCGGAATGGTCTTCCAGAAGGCGAACCCGTTCCCGACGATGTCGATCTACGAAAACGTCGCGGCGGGATTGCGGCTGAACGGCGAGCGGGACCGGGACAAGCTCGACATCGCGGTCCTCGAAAGCCTCAAGGCGGCCGCTCTCTGGGACGAAGTGAAGGATTCGTTGGACAAGAGCGGGGCGAGCCTCTCGGGCGGGCAACAGCAGCGACTCTGCATCGCGCGCGCCCTCGCGGTCAAGCCAGAGGTCCTGCTCATGGACGAACCGTGCTCCGCCCTCGACCCGATCGCGACCGCGAAGATCGAGGACCTGATCTTCGACCTCAAGAAGGACTATACGCTCGTGATCGTGACGCACAACATGCAGCAAGCCGCGCGCGTCGCCGCGACGACGGCGTTTATGTATCTGGGCAAGCTCATCGAGGTGAATGGGACGCGCGAGTTATTCGAGCGACCCCGCGAGACGCTCACAGAGAGTTACATCACCGGGAGGTTCGGATAGTGCCTCAGGCCGCAGAGCGCAAGGCGCTCGAGAAGGGACTCCGGAAGCTGAACGAGAACATGGTGACCCTCGCGGAGCTCAGCGAGCTCGCGATCCGCAAGGCGGTCGATGGGCTGACGCGCTTCGACACGGAGACGGCCCGGGAGGTGTTCACCCTCGACCAAGAGGTGTACGGCCTCCAACTCGAAATCGAACGGACGTGCATCGAGCTCCTCGCGTTGCACGCGCCCGTGGCCCGGGACCTCCGGACGATTACGACATCCCTGAAGATCACGACGGATCTGGACCGCATCGGACGGTACGCGAAGGACCTGAGTGAGCTCACCCTGCAGTTCGGCGGTGCGCAGGCGGGGCCGCGCGCGGACATCGCGCGAATCCGCGAGATGGCGGATCACACGATCCGGATGGTCGACACGTCGATCGACGCATTCGTCAAGAGGGACGCCGAATCCGTGCGGAACATCATGGAGGTCGACGACGTCGTGGACAGGATGCACGACGAGGTCTTCGCCGACCTCGTACGCCGCATGGAGGAGCGCAGCCTCGACACGGAGAGCGGGGCCCGATACATCCTCGTGAACCGGTATCTCGAGCGGATCGCGGATCATGCGGTGAACATCGGAATGCGGGTCGTCTACATGGTCACGGGCGACTGGCTCCCGCGGGTCCGGGCGGCGGACCGCGTGAAGCGATATCCGAAGCCGGCCGGCGGAACCCCATAGTTCCCGAGTAATCCCGCTCAGTCGAGCAACTCGATCCAGATCCCATCGGGATCCTTCACGTAGACCTCGGTGCCTTCCGACTTTTCGGGGGGCACCGCCGGCGTCGCGCCCTTCCGGATCAGCTCCCGGTACGCCTTCATGGCGTCGTCGACCACGAAGGCAAGGTGGTCCATCTCCTCGCCCTTCCGGTACGGCGAGTGGAACCGGCTGCCCGGCGGGTACCAGTTCAGCTCGAGCCGTTGGCGGGAGCCCGTCCCGACGAGTTGGACATACTTGCCGCCATGCGGCATCGTCCCCTGATTCACGATCTTCATCCCCAAGGCCTTCGAGTAGAAATCGAGGGACCGGCGCAGGTTCCTCACCCGGATGCCCGCGTAATGGAAGCGGTATTTCATGCGACCCGGGACGGGCGCACGGCGTATCTAGTTGGCACCGTCGTCCGGCGGCTCTCTGCCATCTGAGATCCGCGACGGGAAGACCGTGACGGACGGAGCCGCCGCCTTGCGGTTCAATACACGCGTTCGTTCGGCTCGATGGCCCATCGTTTGTCGCGGATGGACTGCTCCAGCTTCTCGAGGGAGCGATTGAGATCATCGATGTGCGCGCGCTTCGCGGCCGGGTCGATTGCTTGCACTTCGATCATCGCCCGGACGCTCTTGAGGAGCGGCACCTGGATGTAGATCAAAGAGAGGAGCTCCTTCTGGTAAAGTCGTTCGACGAGGAAGGGGTTGCGCACCGTCCCCACGGTGGCCTGCGCGGACCAGAAGTGCACGACCTTGTCGAGGTAGAGGCCGAAGCCCACGATGACACCAAGCACTAACAGGAAGAGCAGAATTGCCGTCGTCAGATACGAGAAGCCGAACCGCTCCGTGAAAAGCGGGCCCAGGATGAGGGTGAAGACGCCCATGAACGAGAGGATCGTGAACACAATCCCGATGATGCCGCTGCTCAGGCTCCAGCGGTACAGCCACTCCGCGGCGCGAATCTTCTGACGCTCGTCGGCCATGGAAGAACCTCCGACCGACGAGCGCATGGCACGCGAGCGGATATTTCCCGCGCCTCCGACCGAACGACCCCGCCCCGAACCGCGGACGAGGGGCGGCGAACGGAGAGGCGGGAGGCCCCCGGTGCCCACGAGCCCCTACCATCGGGACGTTCAACAAATCGAACGAGATCCGTCTGGACGTGGAACCGCCTGCGGCACGCCCGCCGAAATCACTTCGGCGTGTACCGCGTGGTCTCGAGCTGCATCGTCTCCTTGCGGGCGCGGTCCACCTCGGCGATCATGTCGACGGCATGCTTCAGATTGCGGTTGTTCGCGGTAATCCCCCAGAGGCCGAGCATGACGAGGATGACTGCAATCGAAGGCGCGAAGGCGCCGCCGGCCACGGCCCCGGATGCTTTCTGAATGGCGTCTTGAATCCCCGGGACCGAGACCAAGACCCCGATCGTGATGCCGACGATCAGCAGCATTGTCCAGAAGACGGTGAGACCGATCCGCCGCCCCACCCGCGCTTGGGAACTGAGTGTCATGGAGACAACTTGGTCGTGTCGAGAGGACGCGTGTCGAGATAGATAAAACGATGGGTCCGAATGACAGCTCTGGCACAAATTGAAGGGGACGGCCGGCCTCCTCCCCGGCGTGGCCGGGCGCTTCGGAGCCGTTCGCGCGTTCGTCCGTCGACTTCCCTGGTACCGCTTCGGCGCGGGCGTGATCGCGGGAGGCGCAGGGCTCGTCGTCACCTTCCTGATGCGGTCGTTCGGGCTCGGCGTGTTCTTGCCGGAGATCGCGGTGGACTTCGCGGTCGGCCGCACGCCGGGCGCCATCGAGTCGTTCTTCATCCACACGCTCGGTGAAGGCGCGAAGTTCCTCGCCCTCCTGACCGCGCTCGGCGTCTTCCTCGCCCTCCCGGGCGTCTACGCGACGTTCTTCCGCCGCGTACAGGGATGGCTCAAGAACCGATGGTACGTCATGGCGTTCTACACGTTCAGCTCCGCGGCGATCGTCCTCCTGTTCATCTTGCCCCTCCTCGGCGCGGGTTTCTTCGGGTCCGTGACGTTCGTGGGCGCGGGCCTCGCGACGTTGAGCCAGCTGCTCGGCGCTTGGATCTATGCCGCCGTCCTGGACCACATCCTGATCGAAGTCGCGGCGGAGTACCCGGAGGGTTTCGGCCTCTCCCGCCGGCAATTCATCGTCGGTTCGGTCTTCGCCATCCTCGCGACCGTCCTGGCGTTCTACGGCCTGGCGAGTCTCGCGGCTCGGAAAGGACGGCTTGTGTTCGCGTCCATCGAGGAGATGTTCGCGAAGGAGGTCACCCCGACCTCCGAGTTCTACGTCGTCACGAAGAACCTGATCGACCCGGACCTCCATCCGGACGTCGCCGCGGATCGATGGCGACTCACCGTCGGCGGCCTGGTGTCGAACCCGATGTCGTTTGCGTACGCGGACCTCCCGGGACTTGCCGAGGTCACCGAATTCGTGACGCTGGAGTGCGTGAGCAACGAGGTCGGCGGAAATCTGATCAGCAACGCCGACTGGACCGGCGTGCGACTCTCGACCCTGCTCCAGTCCGCCGGGGTCGACCCCACCGCGGATTTTTGGGTCGTGTTCACGTGCGCGGACGGTTATACCGCGGCGATCCCGAAGGACCGGGCGATGAACCCCGCTACGATCGTCGCGTTCCAGATGAATGGCCCGAACGAGCTGACCGCCGCTCACGGCTATCCCGCCCGGATTATCGTCCCCGGGCTGTACGGGATGTTCCACGCGAAATGGCTGACGAAAATCGAGGTCACAGGGGGCGAGTACCTCGGATACTGGCAACAGAAAGGCTGGACGAACTCGGACTACGACGTGAATAGCGGGCAGGAGAACGGGCGAATCCACACGACCGCGATCATCGCCACGCCGCGGGACGGCTCGGTCGTCGGCCCTCAGGTGACGATTGGCGGCGTCGCGTTCGCGGGCGACCGTGGGATCTCCTCGGTCGAGGTGAGCACGGATGGCGGGCAGACCTGGACCGCCGCGAACCTGTATCCGGCGAAATCGGGTCTCACCTGGAGGCTTTGGACCTTCGTCTGGACGCCTCCCGCCAGCGGATCCTTCAAGATCGTCGCGCGCGCCGTCGACGGCGCAGGGACGCGGCAGGAATCGACGATCGAGTCGCCATTCCGGGAGGGGGCCGAGGGCTACGACTCCATCACGCTGCTCGTCGGCTGAGCGTCACGCTTTCTTCGTCGTCGCGGGCCGCGTCGTCAGACCGAGGACGAGGATCCCGAATCCCGAGAAGGCCGTGATCCCGCCGACCCACATCCACGTCGGGTCGTTCGACATGAAGGAGCCTTGCAGGATCCCGACGCCTTGGAGGGTCCACACGAGGCCCGCGAAAAGCAAGAGGATCCCGAAGACGACGAGGACGAGACGCATCGAGTCCTGTCACCTGGGTACGGCGGATAAACCTTGTCTCTATCGCAGGGCGTCCCGCACCGCCGACGTCTCGACGCCCCAGTCGTACACGAGATAGAACCGCTCGCGGCCGCTCGGGGCCTGCACGACGCCGACCAGCCACGGGTCCGCGGTCCCGACGGCCTGCCACACCTCGAGCCGATCGAAGTGTTTCAGCGATCCGCGCGCGCGGTGGACGGCCTCGGCAGGCAGCGCCTTGGCGCGGCGGAGCGACTGCCGTTTGAAGTTCCACACGGACCAATCGGCCCACAGGCGCGACTTCTTTGGAATCGCGACTGCGAGCTCCGGAGCGAGGACGGTCAGGTACTCCTTCCGGATCGAGGCGAACGAGCGGTCCATCGAGGCCACCGGGATCTCCGCGAGCCCCGCGAGGGCCTCCTGCGCCCAGTGGTCGTAGGCGATCTCCGCGCGGCGGGCCGCGATGCGCGCGGGCAAGCTCTCCAGCAACGCCCGCGTGTGCCGAGCGTCCGCCTCGAGCGCGCGAGCCGCCGACGCATCCGATTGGTACACCCCGATCTTCTCCTGGGCGTCCCGGAGCTCGTCTTGCCAGAGTCGCACGAGGTTGTCGTCGCTTTCCTCTTCGCCGGACACGGGTCTCTGTGCCGCTTCGATCCGAAGCTGCTCCGTGAGTTCCGTCATCGCCCCTCACCCCGGGTACCTTCCCGGGTCGACCGAACTGACCTGTCATCTGCGGCGGGCGCTTAAAACTGCGCGTCCATGCAGTCGGTGTGGACGGGCTCAGCCGCCCGTCATGACGAGCCCTTCGTGCTCCCGCCAGCTCTTGTACAGCTCCTCGATCTCATACGGCGGCGCGTGGCACGAAAGGTACCGCAGGCGCGTACGGCCCACGTTCCGAATCCCGTGCGTGCTGCCCGCAGGGAAGTACACGGCCGTGTCGGGGCCGACGACCTTCGTCTCGCGGCCGGACGTGACCTCGCCGCGCCCCTCGACGATGTAGTACATCGACTCGACCGTGCGGTGCTCGTGGACCGGCGTGCTCCCGCCCGGGCGAATGTCGACAAGGGTGATCATGAACTTCCGCGAGCCGGCCGTGCCCGGGCTGATCAGCTGATACGAGAGGCTCTTGTCCCCCTTCAGAGCCTTGGCGGCCTTGAGGCGCATGACCTTCGCGGGACCACCGCGCGCCACAACGGACGGAAGGCATTTGGAGTTTCGCATCGGGCGGACCGCACAAATGTTAAAGCGGCTTGCACGGGTTCGCGGCGCAATGGTCCGCGTCCAGGTGATCGCCTACACGCCGACCGATGTCGTCGAGGAGGCCGACGTCACGGTCGGACGCTGCCGAGAATTCTCAGAGAAATACGCGGTCACGTGGGTCAACGTCGTCGACCCGGACACGCGGACCCTCGAGGAGCTCGAGACGCTCTTCGGTTTCCATCCGCTCGCCCTAGAGGACGCCCAGAACCAGGACCTCGCACCGAAGATCGATGTCTACGAGGACCTCGTCTTCGTCATCGCCCGCACCATCGTCTGGGCCGAGGACATCGACACGGACCAGCTCTCGCTTTTCGTCGGTCGGAAGTTCATCGTCACGATCCACGACAAGGTGTTCCCGCAGCTCGAGGACGTGCGGATCCGACTGCGAAAGAAGAACCCCCGGATGTTGAAGGCCGGCGCGGACTTCCTCGCCTACACGATCCTCGACGTGCTCGTGGACTCGTACTTCCCGCACCTCGACCGATTCCAGTCCCTCCTGGACCAACTCGAGGACGAAATCGTCCAGCGTCCGAGCGGGGAGGGCATCTCGCGCCTCCACGAACTCCGGACGGACATCGTCCGGCTGCGGAACGCGCTCCGGCCTCAGCGGGACATGTTCGGCGTGTTGAGTCGTCTCGAGATCCCGCTCCTCCGGAAGGAGACGCGGAACTACCTCCGCGACGTGCAAGACCACATGATCAGCGTCCTCGACACGTTGGACGCGAACCGAGAAATTGTCGCGAGCCTGATGGAGGTCCAGGCGACGCTCGTCTCGAACCAGGTGAACGAGGTGATCAAGGTCCTGACGGTCATCTTCACGGTGACCCTGCCGATCGCGATCGTCTCAAGCGCGTTCGGGATGAACGTGGCGTTCTTCGGGTTCAACCAGCCGGAAGGGCTCTACCTCGCGCTCGCCCTGATGATCGCGCCGACCCTGGCGCTCGCCGTGTGGATTCGCCGGAAAGGTTGGCTTTGACGCCTCAACACGAAAATAGCGGGAGGTCAATGCCGCCCCGAGGACACGGATGGCCCCGTGGAAGTACACGGACGAGTCCTACAAGGAGTACACGCGCACGACGTGGAACGAGAGCGCGCAGAACTATTCGAAGATCCTCCGGTGGCTCGAACCGTACGGCTTCGATCTCCTCGCCCGCGTCGACCCGAAAATCCGGGAGAGGGCGCTCGACATCGCGACGGGACCCGGAGAACCGGCGTTGTCGATGGCCCGGATGGTCGGCCCTGAAGGCGACGTCATCGGCATCGATCTCTCCGAGAAGATGATCGAGCGAGCGACGAACGGCGCGAAAGAGCGGCGCATCGCGAACGCCGCGTTCCGCGTGATGGACGCGGAGAAAATGGACTTCCCCGACGACACGTTCGATCTCGCCACGAGCCGCTTCGGCTTCCAGATATTCACGAATCCGGAGGCGGTTGCGGCGGAGGCCTACCGAGTGTTGAAGCCCAAAGGCCGAATCGGCGCGACCGTATGGGGTACGGCGGAGAAGGCGGCCGCGCTCCATGTGATCGTGGGACCGATGCTCGAGTTCGCGGAGCCCGATGAGACCGGATACTTGCCGACGCCGTACGAACTCGGCGGACCGGGGGAGATGGTGAAGCTCCTCGAGGACGCGGGCTTCAGTGAGACGAAGGAGGATCGTAAGACCCATTCGTTCGTCTGGAAGGACGAGGCCGAGTATCTCGAGACGATCTTGGGCGGGACGCCGCTTGGCCACTCGCTCAAGGAAGAAGATCCGCCAGTCCAGGAGAAGATCCTCGCGCGGACGCGGGAGAACCTCCGGAAATGGCGGAAAGGCCGGACCATCGAAATTCCCTGCGAGTGCGTCATCGCGACCGCCCGGAAATGAGGTCCGTGGACGGTTCGAGATGCCGTCGGCGGGCCCTGTGTCGAGAGCGTCCGCTCGGTCGCGGCGTAGTGCTTATATGATGCGGGTCATTGACCGTAGAGGGGCGGAGGAAACCGCTGTGGCCCTGATTCGGTACGCGGTGATCAATGTCATTCGAAGTCGCCGGCGGACCATCACCGCGATGATCGGGGTCCTGTTGGCGGTAACGTTCGTCTCGGGCACATTCATCGCAATCGATTCGTCCACGCGGGCAACGCTCGATGCGTTCCTCGCGAACCTCCCGGCCGACATCAATTTGGAGGCACGGGCCTCGTCCAACGGGACCCAGCTACGTGCGGCGGTCGAGGGAATCCCGGGTGTCCTCCGCGTGGCCGTCACGCGCTTCACGGGTATTGGCAAGATCGAATCGGTTGCGGCTTCCAGTCCAGTCGGTGCCCTGGTAATCGGGGTGGAGCCGAATCGTCTTCCGTCGGCCCTCGAGGAAATCACGGTTGTCTCCGGTAGTTTCTCCCTTCCGCGAGGCACGACTGCATTGTCCGAAGACCTTGCGGCGCGACTGAATGTCTCCACCGGCGCGACGGTGAGTTTCCGTCTCTCCTCGTTCGATC
This sequence comes from Thermoplasmata archaeon, assembly GCA_036395115.1. Lineage (NCBI taxonomy): Archaea > Methanobacteriati > Thermoplasmatota > Thermoplasmata > Thermoplasmata archaeon. Next base: position 90,319 of record DASWDU010000022.1, read on the forward strand.
CGTCCAATCAGACCGACCCGCGGGTGAATGTGACGATTGCCGCCGTGTTTAGCGGCGTGCGTCCCGGAGGTGGTACGGTCTCCGCGCCCCTTGCCGTCGTGCATGCGGACGATGCCGCCTGGTATGAGGAGCAACTCGGCTACCTATATGTCGGAGACGGACTCACGGGCGAGATACGAATCGACCGGGCGCAGGTGCTCGATCCGTACAACATCGAAGCGTCTCGCGCGAACTTGGCGGTGCTTGAGCGCCAAATCAACAGCGTGTTGGGTACGTTCGGGGGTCACATAAGTTCCGACAACATCCCGGATGCGCTCTCGAGCTTCGAGAGCGCCCTGATCATCCAAAGGATCTTCTATCTGGGACTATCCACACCGGTCCTCCTGCTTGGCATCTACTTGGGGGCGATAGGCATCGACCTGAGCCACACGGAGCGTCGTCGGGAACTTGCGGTCCTGAAGACCCGCGGGGCGTCCCGAGACCAGACCCTGGGTCTGCTCGTGCTAGAGGCGGCCTTCGGAGGTGTCATTGCCGCCCTCATCGGCCTCGTGGCGGGCGTCGGCCTGAGCCGCTTCCTCCTGTCCTTCGTCAGTCTCTTCAGCACGGCCTCTGCCCCGCAATACGAACTCGTCGTCCTCTCACCCGCCACCATCGCAACCGTTGCGGGCCTCAGCGTCCTCTTCATGGCGGCGACGAGCTACCGGTCCGCGCGGCGGACGGCCGACCTCCCCATCGTGGAAACGCTTCGATACTACGCCCCCGGTGAGACCCACATCCGATACCGGTCTTCGTGGGACGTCCTCCTCGTCACGCTGGCGGTCCTGACCTATGGCATGGTCCTGTACAGTCAGGAAAACCCGGGCGACTTTGTCACCTTCCTGATTGGCCCGATGTTCGTCGTCCTCCTCCCCCTAGCGCCAATCTTCCTCATGGTCGGCTCGGGCCGCCTCCTCACAAGGTCCTCGAGTAGGGTCTACGAGGCCGCTTCCCGCGTGAACAGGCCCTTTGCAAAGAACCTGCACCACGTGATCACTCGGAACCTGCAGCGAAATCCACGGCGGGCTGCAAACGTGGCGGTGATCATCGCACTGGGCCTCGCGTTCGGCATGTTCACCCTCGTCACCTTCTCCTCTCAGTTTGCGTACCAGGAGAACCAGCTCCGGGCCGAGATCGGTGGGGACGTTGCCGTTGATGGCCCTCCTTCCGATCCAGGATTCGCAGCGAGTGTCGAGGCCCTCCCGGAAGTCGAAGGCCTCACGGTCGTCCAACAGGTGATCGTTCCGCCGCAGTTCGGCTCTGCGGATCTTTTCGCCTTGGACCCCGGAACGTATCTGTCCATAGCGAAGCCAGAACCCTGGTACTTCCGGGACTTCGACAGCGGAGCGGTGCAACAGGTGCTCGCGACTCCCGGACAGGTCCTCGCTACGGAAGCGTATCTGGCCAGCGCGCATCTGGCGGTCGGCGACGGGTTGAGCTTCACAAGGAAAGTCCGCAACGAAGCGGGTCAGCTCGAGACGGTTATCCTCAACTCGGAGATCGGTGGGACGGTTCGTGGGCTCCCCGGAACGTCTGTGGTCGGATCCGGCATGCCGCTGGCGATCTACGGTAGTTACGACACTCTGGGGCCCCTGATCGACCTGGCCAGGTCCCAGAACATCGACCCACAGCGATACCTCGTCGACCTCCGTGCCGGGGCGGACTGGCGAACGGCCGAGGAAGGAATTCGCAGCCTGGGCGCGAGCGGGATTCGCGTCGCCGACGAAGAGGTCGAGCAGCTGCGTTCTGTCCCGCTGTTCCGGGCCTTCTTTGGATTCATGGAGCTGGAGATGGCGTTCATGGTTGTGGTCCTCACAGCGGGACTCGGGCTCATCCTGTACGCGGCGACCCTTGAGAGAGAGGTCGAGTTGGCGTCCATCCGAGCGCGCGGCGCCAGCGGATGGCAGACCGCTGGCCTGTTAGTCGGTGAGGCGTCGTCGATCATGCTCGTCGGGCTGTTGGTTGGCGCTGGAATCGGCGTCCTCACTGCCTACCTTTCCACGACTTTGGGGCTCTCGGGTGCCGGGGAGAGCCTGGTGCCCCTCTTCCTGATCGTCCCAGTGACGTCGCTTCTGCTCCTCGCTGCCGCGCCGATCGCGATGCTCATCGTGTCCTTCCTCGTCTCGCTTCGAGTCGCGCGAATGGACATCGGACGCGTCCTCAAATTACGAGGTGGATAAACGTGCCAAGGATCCTGACGAAGGATTTGATCAAAGTCTATCGAACGGGGAAAGCGGAAGTGATCGCATTGCGCGGCCTCGACATGCACGTCGATGACGGCGAATTCGTTGCGGTTCGAGGGCCTTCGGGGGGCGGCAAGACGACCTTCTTGAATATCCTGGGCGGGATCGACCGCCCGACCGCGGGTCGAATCGAGGTGAACGGATCCAACCTCGTCAACTTCAGCGAGGGAGAACTCGTTCGGTATCGATTGCGACAGACGGGCTTTGTCTTCCAGTTCTTCAACCTCGTTCCGACGCTGACCGCCGAGGAGAACATCGAGCTGCCGATGCGCCTCGCCTCCAAAGACGGCGTGGCCCGGAAGGCTCGGACGAAGGAACTCCTGGATCTCGTCGGCCTCGCCCGCCGTGCGCGCCATCGGCCGGACGAGCTGAGCGGCGGTGAGCAACAGAGGATCGCCATTGCGGTCGCCCTGTCGAACAATCCGCCCTTGCTCCTCGCGGACGAGCCCACGGGAGAGCTCGACACGAAGACTGGCCAGGAAGTCCTCAATCTGTTCCAGCGACTGAACCACGATCTCAAGAAGACCATCGTCGTTGTTACCCACGACGCTCGGGTTGCGGACATCGCCAATCGCGTCCTCGACATCCGAGACGGCAAGATTGTCGAGACCGCGGCTTAGGAGCTCACGCGGCGCATCGCCCGCAGGGAGACTCAACCGTGTCTCTGGTCCAACGTCATCGCGGTCTACGCCTTCGTTCCAGCCGGTTTCGTTTGCGTGCGAGTCTCATCTGCATCATGTCGAGCAATCTAGCCTTCCTGGGATGCCAGGAGCCGACTCGCCTGATGAAGGCTGGAATCGAGGACCGACGCACGAAGAAACGCCAGTAATCTGGATCGGCCCGCCGACTCGGATTATGGATCCTCCCGCAATCGATCCCAATCCAGAGAGGCATCAACCACAAGGCCGTCAGGTCTGCCTTGTTCTTTTGCGCGAAGTAGAGGTACGGCCGTTCGTCGGCGATGGCAGGGATTCCACCTTCAGCGTCGAAGTAGCCTCGGATGTAGTCGATTATCTCTTTGCGGGTCCTGACGACACACGAGTCGAGGAAGGAGCGAGCGAATTCGACCACGAACAATTCACGGGTCTGTCCTTCTCGATAAATCCATGCGTTGCCACCAAGGGAAATGATGAGCCGCTGAACGGACCAGATGTACCCCTTCTCGCGTTGGGAGATTCTCAGAGTACGGCGTCGAATAGTGCCGTCGTGCATGGCGCCGAGAAGGTAGGCTTTGCTCATCTCGAATCGAGGAGAGGTTCGATAGATTATGCCTAGCTCCCAGGAGGTGCCTGAAAGTGAACAGAGCGTGCGCTCACTACGGCTCCAAAAAAGGAGTGGATTAGACGCTCGCGATCGGGAAGCAGAGGCCCTTTCTACCTTGCCAAGACCTCCTCGCCTGATGGCGTTCTTAGGAGGTGATCCATCTGCAGGTTCCCCTACAGATACCTTGTTCACGTTCTCCCCATGTCGCCATGGGGCGTGGACTGTATCATCATCCTGTCGCTGACAGGAGCCCGGCGTGCAGTCTCTGAGGGTTCCGACCTCTTGCGAGATCGGCCTTCCCTGCGGATTGTCCGCACCTCGAGATTGTGACCGCGGTCGCGGTACTCGAGGATCCACGGAGTTCCCCGCATATAGCCAGGTTTGTTCCGTCGCCTTGCGGCGTCGGAGTCGCAACACAGTTTACGACTTAGCCCTCCTTGCTGAACCTAGGTTCTAGCGCCGCAAAAACGGAACCATCACCCAGGCTCAACTCGGGTGGCTTGACGGGCGGTGTGTGCAAGGAGCAGGGGCATATTCACCGCGTGATGTTGACACGCGATTACTACGGAATCCATCTTCGTGAGGGCGGGTTACAGCCCTCAGTCCGAACTAC